>DASUUP010000026.1:0-14807 GCA_036373995.1 Acidimicrobiia bacterium | reverse complement strand
GGGCGGATCTCCTCAGGGAGGTCGGTGTTGCCACCCAACACTCCGAGGTACTGGGCGAGACTCGAGGGACGGAACATCTGATACAGAGAGGAGAAGGTGTCCCCTATGCCACCCCACACCGCCTGGCCGGCCATCCCGACTCCCTCTAGAGGGCCCACCGGGATCTCCTCGACGGTAGGTGTGACCCCGAGGAAACCCGAGCCGGGGATGTTCTCGCTCTCGGCGAGGTTGGCTTCGAGGTAGAAGGTCTCGCTATCGCGGTCGACCGTGATGGTCGTCGGTCCGGGGCCGACTTCGGCCAGGGCAGCGGTGGCATCATCCCAGCCGGACACGGGTTGATCTCCTATTGCGATGATCGTGTCCCCTTCCATCAGACCGGCGGCTGCCGCAGGAGTGTCCTCTACCACAGTGCTGATCTCTGGGACGGGCTCAGTGATCCCGGTGGCGATGAACACAGCCCAGAACATGATGAAGGCAATGAGGAAGTTGGTTCCGACACCGGCGAGGACGACGACCGACTTCTCCCAGAACTTCTTCTCCCGGTAGGTGCGCCCCATGTCCTCTGGCTGGACCTCTTCGAGTGGGTTCATCCCGATGATTCGGACGTAGCCACCCAACGGCACTGCCTTGAACCCATATTCGGTCTCGCCGCGCTTGGTCGACCAGAGACGTGGCCCGAACCCGAAGAAGAACTCGGTGGCCTTCATTCCGGTCGCTTTGGCCGCGAGAAAGTGACCGGCCTCGTGGGCGGTCACGAAAAAGATGATGGCGACGGCGGCGGCGATGCCCCCAAGCATGTTCAGAAGGGTACTGCCGGTCGGGTGGCTATCAGCAGACCGACGCGATCAAGGAGGCAGCGACACCGCGGGCTTCGCGGTCGGCGTCCACGACGTCTTCAACCGTCTCCAGCTGTCTCCACTCCACCGATTCGATGGTGCGTGACACCATCTCGGCGATACCGAGAAAACCAAGCCTGCCCTGGAGAAATGCCGCGACAGCGATCTCGTCTGCTGCGTTCATCACGGCGGGGCCAGAACCGCCCATCCGGCCCGCTTGGTAGGCGATGTCGATCGCGGGGAACGTTCTCCCGTCGGGCTCCTCGAACGTGAGATCGAGACCGGCGAGCGAGAACGGCTCCGCGGGCGATGGGTACCGCTCCGGGGCGGTCAATGCGTACTGGATCGGGATCCTCATGTCGGGATATCCCATGTGGCCCTTCCAGGAACCGTCGACGAACTCGACGGCAGAGTGGAGTATGGATTGAGGGTGGACGACCACATCAATCCGGTCGTAGTCGACATCGAACAGATGGTGGGCTTCGATCACCTCGAGACCCTTGTTGAACATCGTGGCCGAGTCGATCGTGATCCGCGGGCCCATGTTCCAGGTGGGGTGTCGCAGCGCTTCCTCAGCTGTGACCCGGGCCAGGCTCTCCCGGGAACGACCTCGGAACGGGCCCCCTGATGCGGTCAGGATCAGCCGTGCCACGCCCTCCGCAGACTCACCCTCGAGGCACTGGAGAAGTGCCGAATGCTCGCTGTCGACGGGCAACAACTTCCCGCCGTGGGCGGCCAACGCCTTCTTGACGACGTCTCCGCCGGCCACCAAGCTCTCCTTGTTCGCCAGGGCCACCCTGTTGCCCGCTTCCAGGGCTGCCACAGTCGCTCGCAGCCCCGCGGCGCCCACGATTCCGTTCACCACGGTTCGATCTCGCTGCCCGGCCAGGTCGAGAACCGCATCCGGGCCGAAACGGACCTCGTTGTCGATCGATGCGGCGAAGCCCTCGCGGTCCTCACCCGCACCGCCTGCGACCGCCACCACCGCGTCGGGATAACGCCTGGCCAGCCCTTCGAGCTCCGACGACGGCGTCCGGGCCGCCAGGGCAACGACGTCGAGCGACAGGTTGTCAGCGACCTCCAGGGTTTGGATTCCGATCGAGCCGGTCGCCCCGAGGACGACCAGAGGTGAGCTCACAGCAGCCCGAGACCCCTGAACAGGACGTATACGGCCGGCACCGCGAACAGGAACCCATCGATGCGATCGAGCATCCCGCCGTGCCCGGGAAGCACCGACCCCATGTCTTTGACGCCCAGGTTTCGCTTCACCATCGATTCGGCGAGGTCGCCGATCGGGGCCAGGACACCGATGAGGCCGGCCGTGACCAGAGCGGACGTGATGCCTATCTCCTCCCAAGGCGGGAAGACGGCCAGGACCGCGGCAACGACCAGGCTCAAGACCAAGCCCCCGATGAAGCCCTCGACGGTCTTGTTCGGCGAGAGATACCGTGCCAGTGGGCGACGGCCCAAGGACCGGCCGACGAAATAGCCACCGACGTCGTTGCTGGCGACGACGAGAACGAGGAACATGATGTGGGCGACAGGGTGGGGCCCGTCTGCGATGAGGATCGCGAAAGCCAGCATCCCGGTCCAGGTCATGCCCAATGCCGTGATTGCCGTGTTGGCCAGGGCGTGTCTGCGCGGCGCCAACGAGAAGAACAGGATCGTCGCCGCCGTCGCTGCTGCTGCCCATCCCCCAATGGCCAACGGGCCCACGGTATGGGCACCGACCCCCATGAGGATCACCCCGAGCAGGCCGAACAGAGCCAGTGGCTTGTAGCCCCGGGTGCGGACCGTGGCGTAGAACTCACCCACCGACACGACCATCAGCATTGCCACGAAGATGGTGAACCACCAGCCACCGAGCACCAGGCTCCCCAGGAACAAACCGAACACGACCAGGGCGGAGCCGATCCTCATCGTGAGATCGGAGCTCGCCGCCTGCTCGACGGCCTCGTACGACTCCTCGGAGTCGGACTGCGTCCCCGAGACGTCTCCGAAGCCCACGAGACCGGATTCGACCCCGGGGAGATTGGCGGCAACCGCTTGTTGCTCCCACTCCTCCGCGGATGCCCTCTCGATCTCCTCGGCCAGGCCCCGGTACTCCTGGGTGGTGCCCTTCAGATACTCCTCGGAGGTGAAATCCTCGATGTCGCGCTCGCCTGCCATTGCATCCCAATCGGGCCCGCCGTTGTCGACGTCAACACCCTCTTCGGAGACCTTGGCTTCCTCCCGGCCCTTGGCTTCGATCTCTTCGCCCGAGTCCTTCGCGTCGTCTTCGTCACCGAATGGAAGCTCCTCCGAGACCGTCTCGGTCGCCTCATCTCGCTCGGTGCGGTCTCGATCCGACACTCAGACCTCGAGTAGCTCTTCTTCTTTGTTGCCGAGGATCTCATCGATCCGCTCGGTGAAGCGGTCTGTGAGCTTCTGCAACTCGTCCTCACCCCTGTGGATGTCGTCGTCGGAGATCTCTCCGTGGAGGGCCTCCATGTCTGCCTTGCTCGCCCGACGAACATTGCGGACCGAGACTCTTCCCTCCTCGGCCATGTGGCGCACCACCTTGATCAGCTCCTTGCGCCGCTCCTCGGTGAGGGGCGGGAAGGCGATACGGATCACGTTGCCGTCGTTGCTGGGGTTGAGGCCCAGATCGGCCTGCTGGATCGCCTTCTCGATGTCGTTGACCGTGCTCTTGTCGAAGGGCTGCACCACGAGGAGACGAGGCTCGGGCACCGAGGTCGAGGCGAGCTGCTGCAACGGGGTCGGAGATCCGTAGTACTCGACCTGGATGCGGTGGAGCAGCTGCGGATTGGCGCGCCCGGTGCGAACAGTGGAGAACTCGGACGCCACATGCTCGACCGCCGCCTGCATCTTCTGCTCGGCTTCGCTCAGCAGGTCGCTGATCATTCTCGACGCTCCTCAGTGGACGATGGTGCCGATTCGGTCGCCGTTGATCGCTTTGACGATGTTGCCGGGGACAGTCATGTCGAAGACATGGATCGGCAGGTTGTGCTCTTTGCAGAGCGTAACCGCCGTCGTGTCCATCACTTGGAGTTCACTCGTGATGAACTGCATGAAGGTCAGTTCGCTCAACTTGGCCGCATCCTTGTTCGCTCTCGGGTCGGAGTCGTAGATGCCGTCGACCTTCGACGCCTTCAAGACCTCTTCTGCATTGATCTCGATCGCACGCAATGCAGCCGTGGTGTCGGTGGTGAAGAACGGGGTCCCGTTGCCGGCGGCGAAGACGACGACCCGGCCTTTCTCGAGGTGACGGATCGCGCGCAGTCTGATGTACGGCTCGGCGAGCTCCTGCATGGTGATCGCACTCTGCACGCGGGTGGGCACCCCTGCGTTCTCGAGCGCATCACGCAGAGCGAGCGCGTTGATGACCGTGGCGAGCATGCCCATGTAGTCCGCGTTCGCCGGATCCATCCCCTTGGCGGCTTCGGAGACCCCGCGGAAGATGTTTCCGCCTCCGACAACGATCGCAACCTCCACTCCCGAGTTCGTCGCTTCGGCGATCTCGGCGGCGACCCTGTGCACCATCTCCGGGTCGATGCCATATCCGACTTCGGGGTCAGCGAACGCCTCCCCAGAGAGTTTCAGGAGGACCCGTCTGTTGGATGGTTGCGTCAACCTTGCTCCTTACCCGCCAATGGCGATTCTGGCGAACCGGCGCACCGAGATGTTCTCACCCATCTTGGTGGCGAGTGCGCCGACCATATCGCCGACGGTGCCTTCGAAGCGCTCGGGGTTGACGAATTTCTGGTCGTAGAGGACGTTCTCTCCGTACCAGGACTCGATCTTCCCATCGACGATCTTCTCCACGACGTCTTCGGGCTTGCCCTCGGCTGCTGCCTGACGGCCGATCAGCTCCCTCTCCTTGGCGAGGACATCCTCATCGACTTCCTCGCGACGGATCCAGCCAGGGCTCGCCCAGCTGACGTGCATGGCGATGTCGTCGGCGGTCTGCTTGAACTCGTCGCTCTTGGCGACGAAATCGGTCTCACAAGACAGCTCGACCAGCACTCCCAGGACCGGGCGGTCGTTCTGGACATGGATGTAGCTTCCGACGGTGCCTTCCGACGCCTCACGATCGGAGCGCTTGGCCATCTTGACCTGGCCCCTCTCGCGCAGGAGTTCGAAGGCCTTGTCGAAGTCGCCGTCGGCATCGGTCAGGGCCTTCTTGGCGTCCATCATGCCGACGCCGGCGTCCTGGCGAAGCTTCTGGATGTCCTTGGCAGTGATCTCACTCATCTTTTTCTGAACACCTCGTTCAAGACTTCGCGCCGGCCTCGGTCTTCGCCTTGTCGTCTGGGGCTTCCCGGTCTTCTCTTGGCGGCTTCTTCTTGGAGGCGATCTCCTTGCCCTCGACGATCGCGTCTGCAAGGGCACTGGCTATCAGGTCGGCAGCCCGGATGGCGTCGTCGTTGCCAGGGATGACGAAGTCGACCGGATCAGGGTCGGAGTTGGTGTCGACCAGGGCGATGATGGGGATGCCGAGACGATCTGCCTCCTTGACTGCGGTCTCCTCAGTGTTGACGTCCACGATGAACACCGCCTCTGGAAGACGGCTCATGTCGGAGATTCCACCGAGGTTCTGTTCGAGCTTCTCGAGCTCGCGCCGGAGACCGAGACGCTCTTTCTTGGGCCGGGCATTCATCTCACCGGTCTCTTCGAGACGGCGTAGCTCCTTCATGTAGTAGACCCTCTTCTGGATGGTCTGGAAGTTGGTCAACATTCCGCCAAGCCACCGGTAGTTGACGAAAGGCATGCCCGATCGCTTGGCAGCCCCCTCAACCGCTGATTGGGCCTGCTTCTTGGTCCCGACGAACAGGACCGATCCTCCGTCGATGGCGATGTTCTTGACGAACTCGATGGCGTCAGCGACCTGGGTCACCGTCTGCCGCAGGTCGACGATATGGATTCCGTTCCGCTCGCCGTATATGTACGGTCGCATCTTGGGGTCCCAGCGTCGGGTCTGATGACCGAAATGGACGCCGGCCTCCAAGAGCTGCTTCATTGTGACTTCAGCCACAACTGCTCCTCTCTGGTTGTTCCTCCGCCCGCCGGGCCATGTCGAATCGTCGACTTGGGGCCCCCGCGTCTCTTGGATGCAGCCACTCTTCAACCTGCGTACTCACGCGCAGGCACCAACGAGTGGATTGCGGGCGTGCGTGATGTACCGGATTCTATGACCGGAGCCCGAAATTCAGTAATCCGGACATACCGGAGGCTGGCAGACTCTGCATGTGCCCACCGTGGACACCGACACGATCAGAGAGGCGGCACTGGCTGCCGGCGCCGACACCGTCGGCTTCACGTCCGCCGATCCTTTTCCCGACGCGTTAGCCACCCTGGAGCGCCGAAAGCAACGGGGCATGGCCGGACCCCTGCATTTCACCTACGACGAGCCGGAGACATCCACCGACATCCGCAAGACTTTTCCCTGGGCGCGCAGCCTCGTGGTCCTCGGCAGCAGCTACATCGACTTCTCCCCTTCTCCAGCCGGGTCCGGGCCCGTGGTCGGCCGTTTTGCCACCAGCGACCACTACCAGAGGGTCCGTGATGCCGCCGCGGCCGTGATCGAAGCGATCGAACACGTCGGAGGTCGCGCCGACGTCCTCGTCGACGACAACCGCTTCGTGGACCGAGCCGCCGCCGTCCGCTCCGGCGTGGGCTGGCTCGGGCGCTCGACCATGGTGCTCACGCCGGGGCACGGGCCCTGGCAGCTCTTCGGGTCGGTCGTGACCGACCTCGACCTCACCGAGACGAAGCCCATGCGGCGAACGTGCGGGACGTGTGTCGCGTGCATCCCGGCCTGCCCGACCGGAGCCATAACCGCCGACGGCCTGGACGCCCGGCTTTGCATCTCGACATGGCTTCAGGCACCGGGGTCGATCCCGCATTGGGTGCGCCCAATGATCGAGCGCCGCATCTATGGATGCGACGACTGTCTGACATCGTGTCCCCCAGGGTCGCCGGCCATGTCCGCGTCTTCTGCCGGGAGCGAAGAGCACTCCTTCGCAGGTCTGCTGAGCCTTTCAGACGACGAGCTGATGGCTCGTTTCCCGTGGTTCTACGTACCGCATCGGGAGGCCAGGTTCCTGAGACGCAATCTCTTGGTCGCCGCCGGCAACTCCGAGGAGCGAGAAGCCGTACCGGCGATTCTCGACCACTTCACCCATCGCTCCTCGCTGGTGCGCGGGCACGCCTACTGGGCATTGGCCCGCTCACTCGGTGTGGAGGCCTGGATCCCGCTGAGGGAGGCATATGACGACGAGACCGTGCCGGATGGTCGGGCCGAGTTGGAGCTGGCGATGCTGATGCTGAGAGAGCCCCATGGCGGCTGAACGGTCGTCTTCGACGAGCGCCGCCCCGATCTGCTCGATGCGGGCAGCTGGCCCCAGGCGGGGTCGCCGAAGCAAGTACTGATTTCTGTCACATGACAGGCCAGCCCAGTCCTCTGCGACCCTCGGACACCTAATCCTTCGGCTTGTCCGGCGGGTTAGGTCGAGGTGGTTTCTCTGGGGGCCGAAAACCAGCGGTATCCCGGCGTTCCCTGACACGAGAGGGCTTCGGAGTTTCACGCCTTGATTGTGACTCCTCAGAGTCGTCTTTGGGTTTGTCCGCTTCACTCATCGGTCGTCTGGTCCGCTTCTGCTTTTGCGGTTGGCGGAGGAATCTCGGGGGCCGAATTGGAGTCTGCACCACCGCCCTTCTCCATCTTGGCCAACAAGTCAGGTGGTCGATAGCCGAACCGATTCTCGGTCTCAGAATCGACCACCATTTGCAGGATTCGGTCAGTTGACTTCTCTGTCTCTTCGTCGCTCATACTCCACCTGTGTTCGGCATCGCGTCGTACTTGAGGAACATCGCCAAGAGGATGAAGGCGGCAGAGAGCGTCACGAACGCAACCCAGTTGAGCACAGTTACCCACTGAAACTGCCAAAGGTCACCGACTCTCTTATTCTCGCTCTCGCTGAGGACTCTGTGCCCATCGGCCGACAACCTCAGCGATAACAGGCCGGCCACCAGCGAAGCCGCGAACATGCTTCCTGACCCCACTAGAAGACTAAAATCCTCCGTCTTCACGATGGCTGCAACACCAAGCACGAGGGTGAAGCCTGCAGTACCCAGCCTCAGAACCCATGCATCGAAGTCTTGCGATGCCTGATGGCCAGCGCGCAGTATTAGTTCTTGCCACTGCTCGGTCATTGCAGGGTTTCCTTCCCCGGAATCGTCCGGTTTGCGATGACTTCATCAGTGTAATTACAGAGCTGGAAGCCGGTCAACACCCCTGGTCAGAGGTAAAGAATCAGCGGCTCACGTCCCATTGAGGGTCGCCGAGACGGTTGCGCATCGACATCATCGTCTTGGCGTGGATCTGACAGACCCGGGACTCGGTGACCCCGAGGACGTCGCCGATCTCGGCGAGCGTCATCCCCTCGTAGTAGTAGAGCGTGATCACCAATCGTTCCCGGTTGGGGAGCCGATTGATGGCATCGATCAGCGAGCGCCTGGTCTCTTCGGCCTGGAACTCGGCTTCGGGCGACACACCTTGGGGGTCGGCGATCATCTCTCCCATCGACGTGCTGGAGTCGTTGGAGACGAACTCGTCTAGTGCGGCGATGCCGGAGCGGCCGATCTGGGCCAGGGCATCCCGGAAGTCATCGATGTCCATCTCCAGGTCCTCGGCGATCTCGTCCTCGGTGGGTGGCCGCTGCAGCTTGTGCTCCAGCTCGGCGATCGAAGTCTCGATTCGCCGGGCCCTGGAGCGAACCGACCTGGGCACCCAATCGAGAGCGCGCAGCTCGTCGAGGATGGCGCCCTTGATCCGGTTGATCGCATAGGTCTCGAACTTGAAGCCTCGCTCGAGGTCGAACTTGTCTATGGCGTCGATCAGGCCGAACAACCCGTAGCTGGCGAGATCGTTTTGATCCACCGAGCGGGGCAGACCGGTACCGACACGACCGGCAACGTACTTCACCAGCGGTGAGTAGTGGAGTATGAGCCGTTCCCTGGCGTCGTCGTCTCCTGTGGCCTTGAAGCGCTCCCAAAGCCCGTCGACCTGAGACTCCTCAGGCTCTTGGGTGGCTTTGGTCATACATTCCTCTCAGGTGCTTACGGGTTACGGCAGTGTAGATCTGGGTGGTCGCCAGATCGGTATGTCCCAACAGATCCTGCACGGTTCGCAGGTCCGCCCCACCCTCGAGGAGGTGTGTGGCGAAGCTGTGACGGAGGGCGTGGGGGAAGGTGGCGACATGACGGGAAACCGCCCGACGCAGGCTACGCGGCGTCATAGGGCCGCCCCGCGCACCCACCCAAAGGGAGCTTCCTGCGCTCTGTGTGGCCAGGTGTGGACGACCCTGCTCCAGATACTGATCGACGGCTCGTTGTGCCGGGCGGCCCAGTGGGACCGTCCGAACCTTGCCGCCCTTGCCCCGTACCCGAACGACGTCTCCGCCGGCATCCCGGATCGTCAGCGAGGCAAGCTCGGAGACCCGCAAGCCCGTGGCGTACAGGGTCTCGACGATCGCCCTGTCCCGCACGCCCACCGGGTCTCCGGTGTCGATCGACTCGATTGCCGCTTGCATCGCCCTAGCCGGGATCGCATGTGGCAATGGTTTGTCGAGTTTGGGGGTGGAGACGCCCTCGAACGGGTTGGCGGAGACCAACTGGCGGGTGGCGGCATCGCTGAAGAAGGCCCGCACGGACGAAGCCTTGCGAGATGTCGTCGTCCGTGAGTAGCCGAGAGAGTCGAGAAACGCCAGGTAGCGACGAGCGGTGCGCCGGTCCGCCTCGTCGATGCTCCCTTGGCCCATCCGATCGCAATAGTCGAAGAACTGGGAGAGATCCCTGCGATAGGCCCCGATCGTGTGCTCGGACAGGGCGCGCTGGTCGCGAAGACGACCCAGGTAGCTCTCCACGTCTGTGGCTGCCCAACTGGGGATGACGGGGACACGCATGTCACCGATGCTATTGGCGGCGTCGGCTCAGTCGGTGACCATCACGCCGGCATGACATGGTCGCCATACCGCTTGACCTGTCCCGCCATTTCGAGACGCCCCAGCTTGATCAACGACTCCGTCACGGTCAATGACCACAGAGCCGGCAACTCCTTGATCTCGACCCCTTCGGAGGGAATCCCGTGATCCAGGTCGGTGGCCGGGGCGGGCGGACCGAGAATCAGGCTCAGCTCTTCGATGAGGTCGGCGCTGCCGAGAACCGGATGCGCTCCATCCCGAATCAGCCGGTTGCAGCCTTCGGACATCTCGCGATCCACGTCACCGGGGACGGCGAAGACCGGGCGTCCCATCTCGGCGCCGAGACGTGCCGTGATGAGAGCGCCTCCGGTCGCCGCGGCCTCGACCACGACGACGGCGGAGGAGATCGCGGCCAGAATCCGGTTACGCGCCGGGAACCTCCATCGATCCGGTGGGGTCCCTGGCGGGTACTCGGAGAGGATCGCCCCGCCGGTCTCGACTATTCGCTCGTACACGGGCTCGTTCTCCTTCGGATAGCAGACGTCGATGCCCGAGCCGAGAACGGCAACCGCGTGACCCGAGATGCGCAGACATCCCCGATGCGCAGCGGTGTCGATGCCTCGAGCCAGCCCACTCACCGTGGTCCAACCCGCTCGTGCGATGACCCCGCCAAAGGCCTCGGCGAGATCCAAGCCGTACCGAGTGCACCGTCTGGTGCCCACTACTGCAACACCCGGACGCTCGGACAGCGCCCCCACCTGCCAGAGGACCGGCGGCTCTTCGAGATCGATCAGGCCCACCGGGTAACCATCCGAGCCCGGGGCGAGTTGAAACGACTTCACCACGTCCCCCTCAGTGCCATCGCCTCGGCGACGTGATCCTCATCGACTTGGCCCGACGCGGCGAGGGCGGCGATCGTTCGCGCCACCCGGCGCACCCGGTCGATGCCGCGCGCCGTGAGAAAGCCGTTCTTGAGAGCGGCCGTGAGCAGCTCCTGCGCGGGCCCGGTCAAGAGCCGGGGCCCCTCTGAGAGGCTCTCCGAAGCCGCCACAACCCTCCGACGGACTTCCTCGGTCGATTCCACCGGCTCTCTGAGGGCAGGCGCCGTCAGTCGGTCCACCTTCACGACCAGATCGAATCGGTCGAGAAGGGGCCCTGACACTCGCTGACGGTACCTGGCGACTGCGGCGGGGCGACACTCACAAGGCTTGCGATGGTCACCGAGGTAGCCGCAAGGACACGGATTCGTGGCTGCCACCAGGTGAAACGTCGACGGGAAGGTTGCGGTCACCCCCCGCCGGGCGACAGTGACCTCCCCGTCCTCGAGGGGCTGGCGGAGTGTGTCGAGGTTGGCTCGTGGGAACTCGGCCATCTCATCGATGAACAAGGTCCCGCGATGAGCCAACGAGACTTCCCCGGGAACGGCCACGCCGGATCCGCCTCCGACCAGTGCGGCGCGCGATGCGGTGTGGTGTGGCGACCGGAACGGCCGTTGCCGGCTGAGGCCGCGATCGAGCCCTGCAGCGGCATGAATGAGAGCGACTTCGACCGCCTCGTCATCCGTAAGCGGCGGCTGGAGGCCATTGAGCCTCCGGGCAAGCATCGTCTTCCCCCCGCCGGGCGGCCCATGGAGGAGCAGATGATGGCCTCCGGCGGCCGCGATCTCGATGGCCCGGCGGGCCATCGGCTGCCCGCGGACCTCCGACATGTCACCAGAGTCGGCAACCACCTCGGTACGGCTCGGTGTCGTGCCGGGGCTGGCTTCGAGCCCGCGACGCAACAGATCGACTGCCTCGGCCAGCGAGCCGACGCCGTGTACCCGTGAGCCTGGAACTGCCGCGACACCCGGAGCGGCAGCGTTCCCGACCAGACATGGGCTGCCCGATCGTGCTGAAAGCACAGCCGCCCCGAGGGTGCTCGGGCCCGACCTCACGCTTCCGTCGAGAGCCAACTCGCCAACCACGACGGCACTGCCGGGCCCGGGAATCTCGTTGCTCGCCGCCAGGACGCCGAGGGCAATGGCCAGGTCGAAGTCCGTGCCCGACTTCGGGAGATGCGCGGGCGCCAGATTCACGGTGACGGTGCGGTTCGGGAACTGGATGCCCGACGACATCACCGCGGCGCGCACCCGGTCCTTCGCTTCGCGGACGGCTGTATCGGGTAGCCCGCTGAGCTTGAATGTCTCGTTCTGCTTGCCCACGTGGACCTGGACTTCCACCGCCCGGACGTCTCCCCCGACGAGCGCCACCGACGTGGTCGCTGCATACATGGTCCGAACGTACGACCCGTTGGTGACAGGTTCTAGGGGGTTGTCAGGTCCACTCGTCGCTCTCGATTACGGGGTGAAAGCCACCGACCCGGTGCGACGGGCGTCGGCATGGGCACGTAGATGCCCCTTCATGAACCCGGCACCGTTGACGCCACCGAAATACATGTGGGACCGGTCGAACTCCCTGATCTCGTATTCCATCCCGGCAAGGTCCTGGCCCGGCTCTACGGCCAGACGAACGCCGAAATCGCCGAACTCGGGGTGGAGACGCGGATAGTCGATCGACTGTTGCAGGCTGTCACCCTCGGCGAGCCTGAGAAGTGTCGTGGCGACCGCCGACGTGATGCGGTCGGCACCGGGTGAGCCCACTGCCACCGCCTCGTAGTCGGAGCGCCCAACCGTCGGCGCCATGTTCGATGGCAAACGCTCGCCTGGCTCACCCGGGCCGTCCACCAGCTCCAGCTCGCCGAGCGCGTTGTTCATCAGCATCCCGGTGCCTTTGGGGATCAGCCCCGATCCATATCCGGCTGAGAACGAGGCGGCGACGACCCCGCCCTCCTCGTCCGCCGCAGCTACGCTGATGGTCGAAGGCGACCGGAAGGCAGCCGTCCGTCGTTCCTCGAATGCCTGGACGAGGGCAGCCGCCAGGGCTTTTGCGTTGTTTCCGTCGACGAGTTCGAGCACCCGTGCCACGGTCACACCACCGACGGCGGGCTCAGGGTTGTGGGCCAGGCGCCAGTCACCGCGCCGGCCGATCAGAGGGTCACGGGCCACCGCCTCATACGATTCCATGTCCGCCATCGTCAGCTGGCTGCCACGTTTCGCCAGGTCATCGACGATTGCCCGACCCAGGTCGCCTGAGTAGAAGACCTCTGCGCCCTCTCGTCCGATGTAGCGCAGAGTGTCGGCAAGCCCGGGGAAGATGATGGTGCTGCCCTGCGGATGCGAGTGATCGCCGTCGAACAGAGCCTCCCGGGCCACCGGGTCGGCGACGTAGATGGGTGCAGCGCCCTCGTTCAGGTAGAGATGACAAGGGACACTCAGGGGGAACCCGTCCTCGACGGCCTCCGCCACAACCTGCATGAGCAGCTCCCAAGGCGCCGAGCCGAACATCTCCGAGGCCAGACCCAAACCGGCGAAGACCCCGGGGACGGCTATCGAACCGGCGTCGACGAGCGTGGTGACTCCCCCGCCATACGACATCGACACCTCACGCGTGACAGGATCACCATCGAAACCCTTGCCCGGAAACGTCATGTATCCATCGACGACGACAGGATCCAGGCCGGGGATGTCGATGGTGAGGAACCCCCCGCCGCCGGGGCCGCACACGCCGGGTTCGGTGCACATCGCGGTCAAAGCGGCGACTATGGCGACGTCGACGACCGAACCGCCCTCCTCACCCACGGCGACCGCAGCGTCGGTGACGACGCTCGACGGTCCCGAAACGGCGATCCGAGGCACGGCGACAGGATAAGTCGGCGGGCCGAGCTCCCGCCGTGGGCGGACACCTAGGCTCGCCCTCATGGACGGACCTGGAATGGACATCGCCGTCGCCGAGGCCCGCATCGGTCTCGAAGAGGGCGGCATCCCCATTGGCTCGGCGCTGCTCATCGACGCCGACGTGGTCGGTCGGGGCCACAACCGTCGCGTCCAGAAGGGATCGGCGATCCTCCACGGCGAGATGGACGCCCTCGAGGACGCAGGACGGCTCCCGGCTTCCTCATACAGACGGGCCACTATCTACACGACGCTGTCGCCATGCGACATGTGCGCGGGCGCCATCATCCTCTATGGCATCCCACACGTGGTGGTGGGTGAGAATCGAACCTTCTCGGGACCGGAGGACCATCTTCGAAGCCGGGGTGTGAGAGTCGATGTTCTCGACGATCAGCGCTGCATCGAGATGATGACCGATTTCATAGCCAACAACCCCGAACTGTGGAACGAGGACATCGGCGAAACGTGATCACGGTGTGATTCCGGCTGCGATCAGCTGAGCCCAGCCCGCGATCCTCTCGGCATCCACGTCGTCTCGACCACCCCGTACGTGGAAGGTGTCGACCAGCTCGTCTCCCCTGCTGTCCAGCTTGGCGAGACGCACTTCGAGACCGCACGCAGAGATGGCGGCCAGGATCTCGGCAAGACGTCCTATGCGGTCGCTGCACTTGACGATCACGACCACGTCTCCGGTAGCAGAGTCGATCGAGCACTCGACGATCGGCTTCCGCCCAGAAGACGTCTGTGACTGGTAAGCGGAGGCCCGCGCCTCCATCTTGGACACGGGGTCGAGTTGCCCGCTTGCCGCGGCCTCGATGTCGTGGCGCGCCCTGCCCCACCGCTCATCACCAACCTCTTCTCCGGTGCGGTCGTCTCGGACTTGAAAGGAGTCGACGACCAGCCCGTCGGCTCTCGTGTGGAGCCTGGCCTCGAGGACGTCGATCCCGTTGGCGGCGAACGACTCGGCGACGTGGCGACGGAACGAAGACGAGTCCTCACCGACGACCACTGCCGTCTCCAGCGGTGTGCCCCGTCTCACGTCGACCCGGGGCAGGTCGTCTCGTGAGGCAATGAGATCGAGATGCCACAGGACATCGCCGATCGGAGTGCTACGCAGATAATCGGCCGGCATTGCGTCGAGGTGCTCGGTCACGGGGACCGCACGATCACTGCCCACCGCCGCGAGCACCTCCTCGCGGGTGGTTCCCGACATCAGCG
>DASUUP010000025.1:0-5438 GCA_036373995.1 Acidimicrobiia bacterium | reverse complement strand
CGGTGTTTCTTCTCCAAAGTGCTCGATGCCACGGGAACACTCCCCGACCCGATATTCCGTGACACGGTCCCCGAACTCCTCGACAGCCTGACCGTGGGACGACCGATCGCACCCGATTGACCATGCGATACACGTCCACACGAGGCGGTGCGGAGGCAGTCGACTTCACCGGCGCGCTGATCGACGGTCTCGCTCCCGATGGTGGGCTCTACGTGCCCGAGTCGATCCCGGCTCTCGCTGACGGCTGGCAATCGTGGACCTATGCCGGTGCGGTGTCGAGCGTCCTCGAGATGTTTGGCGCCGCCGGCACGGATTCACTCGTCAAAGAGGCAGCCTCCCGTTTCGAGCACGATGAGGTCGCCCCGATCGTGGAGGTGGGCCCCAACCGCGTCCTCGAGCTCTTTTGGGGGCCGACGCTGTCGTTCAAGGACCACGCACTGCAGGTGTTGGCCCGGCTACTCGACAGGGAGGTGGACCGTGGTGTCGTCCTCGGCGCCACCAGCGGCGATACCGGGTCGGCGGCTATCGAGGCTTGTCGCGGACGCGAGAATCTGCGGGTCGTCATCCTCTACCCGGAAGGCAGGGTGTCGGATTTCCAGCGGAAGCAAATGACCACGGTGCCCGATCGCAACACCCAGGCCGTGGCCGTGAGAGGGACGTTCGACGACTGTCAACGGATGGTGAAAGAGGCTTTTGCCGCCCACGACCATCTCCTCGCCATCAACTCGATCAACTGGACCCGGATCGCGGCACAGGCCGGATTCCACGTTCATGCCGCGGCCCGCATGGGCGAGCCCTACGACATCGTGGTGCCGACGGGGAATTTCGGGAATGTGTACTCGGCGTGGATAGCGAAGCAAATGGGGGCGCCCATCGAGAACATTACGATCGCCAACAACGCCAACCACGGGCTCAGCGACCTGGTCAACACCGGCCGAATGCCCCAAACCGATGTGGTACCCACTCTGGCTCCGGCCATGGACATTCAGGTGCCTTCCAACCTGGAACGTTTCACAGCTGACCCCACGACAGAGTTCAGGGCGAGCTGGTCGAACGACCCCCAGATCGTCCAAACCATCGCCGATGTGGACAGGGCTCACGGGTACCGTCTCGATCCGCACACCGCGACCGCCTGGAGAGCAGCTGAGGAGACGAGAGCCAATCGTCCCCAGCTGGTGGTGGCGACCGCCCACCCGGCGAAGTTCGACGATGACATCGCCCCACCCGAATGGTTCCCTTCGTTGGATGGCCTGGAGGAACGTCAGGTCACCATCGATGCCAACACTTCAGAGCTGGAGCACCTCATCCGATGAACAAGGTCAGCTGACTGCTTTGCGCAACCGAGTAGAGCGACTACCATGACAAGCGCAGACGCCGGACGTGTCTGCATCCCCGCCAAACTCACCCAGAGAGTCCTGTGTGAACGATCCCTGCGTGACGCGCCGGGGGCAACCCTTGATCCGAAGATCCCTGTGGGGACAGATCACTTAAGGATCCAATGACGACACGAGCTCAACTCCAGAGCAAATCAATCGACGAACTGCGTGAGGTCGCGTCCGCGGCCGGCATCGACACCGAGGGGCTCCAGAAGTCCAAGCTCATCGCCGCCCTGATGGACGCCGGTGAGGCGAAGGAGTCCAAGCCCACCGAAGCGGTCGATCTGCCCAAGGCGACACCCCGCTCCGACAAGTCAGAGGCGCCTGAATCCAAATCGGACGACGACGACGGCGGTGACGACCGGGACGATGACAACCGGGGTGGCCGTGACAATAGGGGTGGTGGACGTCAGCGAAACCGCAAGCGCCGTGACAGCGACGATCGCATCCCCGAGGACCAACTCGAGGTCCGTGAAGGCATCCTCGACATCCTCCCCGAGGGATACGGGTTCCTTCGTGTCACCGGGTACAAGTCGGGCGACAAGGACGTTTACGTCTCGGCCAACCAGGTTCGCAAGTTCCGACTCCGCAAGGGCGACATCATCTCTGGTCCAATCCGCCCACCGCGATCGAAAGAGAAGTTCCCGGCCGTCGTCCGGATCAGCTCGGTCAACGGAATGGAACCCGACGACGCGATGCAGCGTCCCAAGTTCGAGAACCTCACACCGCTGTTCCCCGACGAGCGGCTCCGTCTCGAAGTCGAGGGGAAGTCGAACAACATCCTGACCCGGATCGTCGATCTCATCGCACCCATCGGCAAGGGCCAGCGTGGATTGATCGTGTCCCCTCCGAAGGCTGGAAAGACGACGGTCCTTCAGGAGATCGCGCAGTCGATCACCGCGAACAACCCGGAGTGCTACCTGATGGTGGTCTTGGTGGACGAGCGGCCGGAAGAGGTCACCGACATGCAACGGACCGTCAAGGGCGAGGTCATCTACTCGACCTTCGACCGTCCCGCCGAGGAGCACACCCAAGTCTCCGAGTTGGCCATCGAGCGGGCCAAGCGACTCGTGGAGATGGGCACCGACGTCGTCATCGTCCTCGACTCGATCACACGTCTCGCCCGAGCGCACAACCTGGCGACGCCCGCCTCCGGGCGGATTCTCTCCGGTGGTGTCGACTCGCAGGCTCTCTACCCCCCGAAGCGTTTCTACGGTGCCGCCCGCAACATCGAGGAAGGCGGTTCGCTGACCATTCTCGGGACAGCTCTCGTCGAGACCGGCTCCAAGATGGACGAGGTCATCTACGAGGAGTTCAAAGGCACTGGCAACATGGAGCTGCACCTCGATCGCAAGCTGGCCGACAAGCGCATCTACCCTGCCGTGAACATCGAGATGTCGGGAACACGTAAAGAAGAGCTGTTGTTCGACAGGACGGAGCTCACACAGGTCTGGAAGCTTCGTAGAGTGCTGCTCGCTCTGGAGCCCGGGGCCGCCATCGAGCTCCTCATCGATCGTCTCAAGACGACCAAGACCAACGCCGAGTTCCTCGCCGAAGTGGCGAAGAGCAGCGGCTGATCCAACATTTCCAGGAGACCTCGTGAAGACCGACATTCATCCCCAGTACGACAAGACCTCCGTCACCTGCTCGTGTGGCAACACATTCGAGACCCGGAGCACGAAGCCGGGTGACATGCACATCGAGCTGTGCAACGAGTGCCACCCGTTCTTCACCGGCAAACAGAAGGTCGTCGACGCCGGCGGCCGGGTAGAGCGCTTCCAGAGACGCTACGGCAAGAGCACCTTCACCAAGGCCGGCGAGACCCAGGACTCTGAGGAAGAGACCGCTGACGAAGAGTGAGTCGACCGCTCCCGAGGCGAGCGGCCACATCGATCCCTCGACGACGGTTGGGGGCCAGGCAGTAATCGAGGGCGTGATGATGCGCGCCCCCACTGCATGGTCCGTCGCGGTGCGTCAGCCGGACGGAAGCATCGCCGCCCGACGAAACGACCTGACCCGCCTCTCGGACCGCAATCGTTGGGCCCGTGTGCCGTTCGTCCGTGGGATGTTCGTTCTCGGTGAGTCTCTAACTCTCGGATTCAAGGCCCTGTCCTGGTCGGCACAGGTAGCCACCGAGGAGGAAGAGAAGCCCCTGACCGGCGCTCAGATCGGCTGGACCATGGCCCTGGCGTTCCTGTTCTTCGCCGGTGTGTTCATCCTGTTGCCGGCCCTGGCCGCAGAAGCGGTCTCTCGTGACTCGGATCTCTGGTTCAGTGTCATCGAGGGAGTGATTCGTCTCGCCCTCTTCATCGGCTACATATGGCTGATCGGCCGCTCCAAGGAGATCGCCAGGGTCTTCGAGTACCACGGGGCCGAACACATGTCGATCCATGCCTACGAGGCCGGGGAGCCGCTGTCAATCCGATCGGTGGGTCGCTATCCACCCGAACATCCGAGATGTGGGACGAGCTTTCTGCTCATAGTAATTCTGGGCTCGATCGTCCTCTTCACGTTCCTGGGCCAGCCCGGGATCATCTTCCTGATCGTCAGCCGGCTGGCGGGAATCCCGATCATCGCCGGGCTCGCCTATGAGCTGTTGCGCTGGTCGGGGACCCGCCCGGAGGGCCGGCTGGCCAATGTCCTGGCCCGTCCCGGCATCTGGCTGCAGAAGCTGACCACGGCCGTTCCGGCGGATGACCAGATCGAGGTGGCAATATCGAGCCTCGTGGTCGCCTTGAACGACGAACAGTTCGCTGACGTTTCCTCCCGTGGGAACCTTTCGCCGACCGCCCTGCAGGTCAGGGCGGCAGCCCGAACCGGAAACCTGTGATGGACACCGCACTCAGCGAGCGATTTGCCGAGATCGAGGCTGTCTTCGAAGACACCGAAGCAGCTCTCGCCGATCCCGAGGTCATCTCCGACCCAACCCAGCTCGCCGAGTTGGGAAAGAGGCACGCCGACCTCAAAGACGTCGTCGCCGACATTCGCCGTTGGCGTCGGGCGCATGATGACCTGGGCGAAGCACGAGAGATGGCCGACGACCCTGACATGGCTCAGATGGCGCAAGAGCTGGAGAGAGAGATCGGCGAGCTGGAAGAGCACATCAAGAAGACCCTGGTTCCGAAAGATCCGAACGATTCCAAGGACGTGATTGTCGAGATCCGCGCCGGAGTCGGGGGAGACGAGGCAGCGATCTGGGCGGGAGACCTCTTGCGGATGTACCAGAAATACACCGAGCAACTCGGGTACCGGATGGAGACGATGGAGGCGTCGGAGTCGGAGACCGGCGGCTTCGACAAGGTCACCGTGTCCGTGAAGGGAGACGGCGCCTACTCGAGGCTCAAGTACGAGGGTGGTGTCCATCGCGTGCAGCGTGTGCCCAAGACAGAGTCACAGGGACGGGTGCACACGTCGACGGCGACGGTTGCGGTGCTGCCGGAGGCCGAGGAGGTCGACATCGACATCGACCCCAACGACGTGCGTGTGGACGTCTACCGATCGACGGGACCCGGCGGGCAATCGGTCAACACCACCGACTCGGCGGTGAGGCTGACCCACGAGCCGACCGGGATCGTCGTCTCGATGCAGGACGAGAAGAGCCAACTTCAGAACAAGGAGAAAGCTTGGCGGGTCCTGCGGGCACGGCTGCTGCAGATGGAACAGGAGAAGGCGGCAGCCGAGTTGGCCGGTGCCAGGAAGAGTCAGGTGGGAACCGGTGGCAGGTCGGAGAAGATCCGCACCTACAACTACAAGGACAACCGGGTCACCGATCACCGCATCGGGTTGACGATCAAGCGTCTCGACTCGGTACTCGAAGGCGATCTCGACGAGTTCGTCGAGGCCATGGCCACCGAGGAGCAGGCGGAGAAACTGGCTCGAGTAGAAGGCTGAGCGCGGGGAGACTTCCGACTCTGATATGGCGTTGATCACGGCGTGAAGCGAATTCTCACAGCTGCGCTGGTCATGGGTCTGGCGGCGTGCAGTCCTGGCGATGGCTCCGTGACCACGACGAGGGGCTCGGTTGACAACTCGACGTCCATCGTCCCGAGCGCGCCATCATCC
>DASUUP010000024.1:0-2301 GCA_036373995.1 Acidimicrobiia bacterium | reverse complement strand
TGCGCCGCCTCGGCCAACGTGACCCAGTCATCGCCGAGGTCGTCTCCCAATGATCTGCTGTCGGTCGACAATGTGTTCCTTCCGGGCCCGAGCCACCAACATCCGAGTATAGGGTCGTGACAGTTTGTCCGGTCCCATGCCGCCGATTGGTAGACGGAGGGGATGACACGGCAATGACGACTCCCAGGTAGCCGTCGGGAGGCATTCGGACGAGCGAACGGGCGGAGGCTTCGTCGACCGGCGAGGAAGTCCGCCAACTACAGGGCGTGGTCAAACTGGGAGTGAACCTCGTTCCGGTCGGCGCGAGATCCGACCCGGGCCCACCCGGTGACAGGCTGCCGGCCCGTGTCCGACCCTCCGGCAACCGTGCCGCTCGTGCCGGTAGTCATCCGGGCCGGGTCATAGAGATCCCGAGGGGCCGTACCAGCCCCGACAGGGGCTAGCCGCGCGCCCCTCGTTCCGTGGACGGCTGGGATCGGTCGACGTCCTGCAACTCTGTGACAACTGACTATCCGTCGGAAATCTGTCAAGGCGGGGTCGGTATCGCGGCCTTTCTCCTGGACTTCGGACGGTGGCCGACACCAAGTTGGGGGAAGTCCGGCATGGCGAGGGATACCACTCAGCGTGGCTAACTCCCTGACCCGCCGCACGGAGAATTTCACTAAATCGTCAATAGTTTCGGCCGCTCTCGCCTCGGCGTCAGACCCGGCAGAAAGTATGCGACCACGCTCGGCACACAACCACTCTGGGTGCGCTATCATCAACCGATCGCCTCGGGCATACCTGTCGGGGGCGGCCACTGGGGCGCAAAGGGAGGCGAACCTGATGACGTGTATTGGGCGTCCTGTCGAGGACAGGATGCGTCTGGGAGCGAACGGGCATACCCCGCTGTTTGCAGAAGTCGTAGCACGCGACCAGCTGCGTGCTGCCATCGACGCCCTGGCGCAAATCGACCAAGCACGAATCGCGGCCGCCGTCCGAGTCGGCCCCCTCTCGCCGAGGGCGACGTGATGGCCGTCGATCGGTTGCACCCGCCAGGCAAGCAAGAGCCGATGCTCACCGCACCGGGTCATGGGCGCGAAGTCGTCAACGTGTTCAGTGTCGACGTTGAGGATTACTTCCATGACGAGGCGTTTCGTCATCTCCTGACACCAAACGACTGGGAGACTCTGGAACAGAGGGTCGAGCCCGCAACGCGGCGCCTCATGGCCATGCTCGAAGAGTTCGACGTCAAAGGACCGTTCTTCGTGCTGGGTTGGGTCGCAGAGCGTCAGCGGGATCTGGTCGCCGATATCCATCGTGAGGGCCACGAGGTGGCAATTCATGGCTATGACCACCGTCCCATCTTCGCCATGAGTCCCGAAGAGTTCCGTGAGGACATCCGCAAGGCCCTGAGCATCGTCTCGGACATCATCGGCGCACAGATCCTGGGTTATCGGGCTCCAACCTTCTCGGTCGTCAACGACACGAGGTGGGCCCTCGAGATCCTCGCCGAAGAAGGAATTCGCTACGACTCTTCAGTCTTTCCAATCGTGCACGACCGATACGGGATCCCGGATGCGGACCGCCACCCGTATGTCGAGCACCTGCGGGCAGGGGATCTGGTCGAGTTCCCCATGCCGACGATTCGTGTTGCAGGGCGCAACCTGCCTTTCGTCGGCGGCGGATATCAGCGCCTGCTCCCGATGGCCTGGGTCCGCTGGGGCATGCGCAATGCTGTCGAGCGCGAGCATCGCCCGGTGATGACATATGTGCACCCATGGGAGATCGATCCAGGGCATCCGGTTATCGACGTTGGAGGCCTTGCCCGGCTTCGTCACTACCACGGTCTCTCCAAAGTCGAAACTCGCCTTCGTGAGCTTCTGCACAGCTACCGATTCGACACGGCACGCGAGGTGCTCGGACTGTGAGCCAAGACAGACGCGATTCCATCGGTCTCACGGAGGACACACAAATCGTCGTGGACCTCACCGAGCTCGAATCAGAGACTGCTGCGTGGCTGCCCCCAGCGGGTCACCCTGCCCGCGGGGCGTACGCCCGTGTCGCCAAGAAGGAGCTCGACATCGGGCTGGGATTCGTACTGCTGATTCTGAGCCTCCCGGTCCAGCTCGGCATCTTCCTCCTCTCGACGGTTCTGTTCCGACGCTGGCCGATCGTCAGTCTCCCCCGCGTCACCAAGGACGGCGAAACCTTCACCATGTACCGATTCGCTACGAGCAGACCCGACGGAAGCGACGGCAGGTGGTCGGGTCTATCCCGCCAGATGCGACGGTGGGGTCTCGACGAGCTGCCCCAGCTATG
>DASUUP010000023.1:0-2039 GCA_036373995.1 Acidimicrobiia bacterium | reverse complement strand
TCGGCTCGCCGTCTTTGCCGGACACGGCCACGACGCACGCGGTCTCACCATCCATCTCGGAGAGGCCGCCCGATTCATCCGCCACCACCTCCACAGCCATCATGACCTCTACCGGGTCACCCGATTCTCCGACCCCGTCATCGCCCTCCTCGAACTGTTGGAGAAACTGACCTGAGGCTGCCTCTGCTTTTCGCCGCCGGGACGAGCACGCCCGCATAACCCGATAGGGCGCCTGCGTTTGCGGTTCGCTGGTCTCATTCCCCTGGTCGGAGCCTCGGTAGGGAAAACACTTACGGCCGTCACAGCGTTTTGCCCACTCGGGTTGGCGGAAACACCGGCACATCCAGAGGGCTATTGCCTCTACGTCCCCGTACTGCTGATGGCGACGATGACAACAGCACCCATTGCCCTGGCAAAGGAGATTGTCTGTGAGCACGAAATTCGACGAGAGACAGCTGGATCGGGACGCGGAGGGCAGTGACAGCATCCCCCCCGACCGGGCCGCGACGAGGAGTTTTTGGAACTGGTTCGGGGCCGTGTTCGGAATCGTGGTTTTGGTGGGAGCCGTCGCCCTGTATGTAACAGGCCGGGACGATCCCGTGGCTGAGCAGCCGACCGTCACCGAGCCCGAGGCGGCACCTCCGGTGGCCGAGGAGCCAGCCGAAGAACCGCTAGAGCTCGAAGACGAGCCTTCGGTTACCACCTCGGGACAGAGCTCTTCGGTCTTGTTGGGGATCTACGTGGTGGACTCGTTTGGGTTCCACGGGATGGAAGAGACCTACGCCGAGGCCACCGAGGTCGGAGAGCGTGATGCTGGACAGGTGGCCAAGGTGCTCGCCGCGACCGACGCGGTGGACTGGCCCACCGAGCTGACCGAGGCGGCCACGGTCTTCCGGGGCGACGTGGCAGGACTCCACGAGGCGTTGGAAGCCGGAGACCTGGAAGGGGTCCGTAGTGGTCTCGAAGCGGTCCACGGCAGCCAACACGACCTCTCCAACGGTGTCTACGCCTGGCTGGCCGGCACACCCGTGGCCGAGCCCACCGCCGACTCCGGGGATCAGGTGGCAGAGGTGATCGAGATCGATATGTTCGACTTCGGCTACACGCCGGAAGCCATCGATCTCCAGGCTGAAGTGCCGGTCATCCTCCGCTTCACCAACAGCGGCAAGCTGGAGCACGAGGCGATGGTCGGTGACGGCCACATGCAGGAGGAGTGGGCGGCGGCCGGCCAGGAGGGCGGACACGACCCCAGAGATGGCCATCATGGTGATCTCATGGCGGTCACCGTGCTCCCGGGTGAGACCCAGGACCTGGAGGTCATGATCGATGAGGCTGGCACCTGGTACATGGCCTGCCACATCACCGGCCACTACGAGCAGGGCCAAATCGCCACGATCAATGTGAACGCCTGAGGGCACATGATGAGCCGGACCCCCGAGGAGAACGAGATGCGCAAGGGATTCCAGGATCCAGCCGACCAGGAGTCGGTATGGAGGGACAGGGCGCGCGCTCTCCTCGAGGGCTCTGGCTTCGACATTCACTTGGGCGGACAAGTCGCCCGTGACGCCCAGCGCGTGATCGCCGGCGATTTGTCCGCCGAGGATTTCGGACGCCGCTACCACGAGGCCTATCTGCAGGAGTTCGGTCTGGACGACCGCCCCGACGCTCCTGCTGCCGGCGACAATGACAGGGCCGAGACGACGTCTGCCGACAAGCCGCGTCTCCTCTCGCGGCGGGAGGCGCTGGGAGCAATCGGTGGTGCCACCGCGGGTGTTCTCTTCCTCGGTGAGCTCTACCGCAGCGGAGTATTCGCCCGATCCGCGGCGACGGGCGCAACTTCGGCAGGGGGCAACGGCGCCATCGAGGTCACACCCGTCCAGTACGGCATGGTCATCGACTTGGAGCGCTGTGACGGCTGTCTGTTCTGTGTCGACGCCTGCCGAACCGAGAACGGGCTCGCCGATGGCGTGCTGTGGCCCTACGTGTTCTCGTACAAGGAGCCGGGAGACGATCGCATCCAATTCCTCGTGCGCAACTGC
>DASUUP010000022.1:0-2364 GCA_036373995.1 Acidimicrobiia bacterium | reverse complement strand
CCGGCCGTCCGTGGGGAGCACATGACTTGATCATCGCCGCGACGGCCGGGGCGCCGAACCGAAGGGTCATCACGGCAGATACGGCAACCTTCTACTCCGTTGATGGCTTGTCACGAGGCGCCGATCATCCGTCGAGAGCCGCGATGAGTCTCTTCGTTTCCGCGCTCGTCCACCCGGCCGGCGGATAGATGAGCGCCCAAGCCTCGGTTTGGGCGGATCCGAACTTGTGACCGTGTCCTATCGGCGCGTTGGTTCCGACCGCGAGATCGACTGCCATCTGCCAGTAGGTGATTACCGGCAGATACGGCATGTGACCGGAGATGTCAGGTCCGCGGTCGTCGAGCCACTCCGGGCGATTGAAGATCAGCTCCGTTGTCCACCAGGTGATGGGGTCAGATGCGTGCTGAAGGTAAACCAACCTGGGCGGCTCCCACTCTCCCTCTGGGGCTGCGAGGTCATCGCCGTCGGCGCCGAATCGGACGGTCTCTCCGCCCCGGTAGACGGGCCGCCACAGCGGTGACCCCGGATCCCGATCGGAAGCGAGCTGCTTCCACAGTGGGCCTGACCTCGGCGGGCCTACCCAAAGGACTCCGTCGACTGCAGACGTGAGGTCGTCGAGGTCTTCGAAGAGACGCTCCCAGCCGAATGCCCCGAGGCTCTCCCCGTAAATGAGGATTCGGGGTCTGTCCCCCTCCGGCTCTCGGTTGATTCGTTCCGTGACCGCGGTGAGGAGCGAGCCGGCAGCGTCCATTGCCAGGTCCTGGTTGCCGATCATCACCATCCAGCTCGCCAGATACGAATACTGAATGGCTACCGCAGCGGTGTCGCCGTTGTGCATGTACTCGATGCCGTCGATTGCATAGGGATCGATCCACCCACTTCCGGTAGGGGCGATGAGGACGACCACGTCTCGATCGAACGCACCGGTTCGCTCCATCTCCTCGACCGCGAGGGCCGCCCGCGCCTGGGCGTCGTTTGCAGCCGCGAGACCGACATAGATCCGTATCGGCTGCAACGCACGAACGCCGGAGAAGTCTTCGAGCTGAGACTCGGTCGGAGCCTGTGCGACAAAGTTGCGCCCTTGGCTGCCCATCGTTTCCCACTCGATCATGGAGCCTGGGCCGCCTGCCAGAAATTCAGATGTTGGAGGGGCCACACCCGGCTCGAATCGCTGATCGGAGGTGCGGTGAGCCTTCTCGAGAGCGGGAACGAGTTGGCCCGCGACCACCATGTCGAAGAACAGAACCACGAGGACCAAGGCGACGACGGACGTGACCCCTGTGGCAAGCCAGTCGGGAACCCACCTGGCCAGGAGACGCCGACACCATCCCAACAGGGCACGGATCCCCCGACCGAGTTGGATCAAGAGGAAGGCGACGACAACCACGCTTGCCAGGACCAAGGGCAGGTATGGGAATAGGGGCAGATCGACATCCATCAGCGCGGCGATGTCGAGCCTCCACAAGCCATGGACTACCAGCACCCAGACAACCAGCGCCGCGGCGAGCGCGAATGCTGTGACTTGGAGGCCCCGTCCGATCGGATGGCTTCCCAGCCATCGACGCCAGAACCCGAGGAGAGCTGACCCGGCACCATATCCCAGGGCGACAGCGAGTCCGGAGATCACCCCTTGCACCTGCCACGGACGAGGAAGCAAGCCGGGAACGAACGACGCAGCGAGGAAGAGCAGGCCGACCCACAGACCCAAGAGGGAAGGACGCCAACCAAAGACACGCCGGTCCGGTTGGACATCGGGAGCCCGCTCTTTGGTGGATCTGTTGGAGCTACGAAGACTCGCTCGGGTCAAGCCACAGCCCTTTCTGAGCGGTGATTCTCGCGGTTTTCGCCTCTTATTGCACCAGGAATCTGTTGGACCACCTTCTGGGTTGGATGCATGCGAACCGCGGGCTCGGGAGCCAGGTGCAGTAGCGTATTGCGCCAGCCTCAGGGAGCGGTTAGACGGCTCTGGCAGGAAACTCCGACGGTGGTTGGCGGGTCTCCTCCATGCGTAGCGCGACGATGATGCCGGAGGCGAGGGTGAGGGCGGCGACCAGCCAGATGGCGCTGGTGGCGCCGCTGAGGTCGGCGACGATCCCGGTGATGATGGCGCCGACGGCGAACCCTGCGTCTCGCCAGAATCGGTAGACCCCGACGGCGGAGGCGCGCCAGGAGGGATGGGCGATGTCGCCTACGGCGGCAAGGAGGGTGGGGTACACCATGGCAGTTCCCATGCCGAGCACGACCGCGGCGGCGAGCCAGGGGCCGAAGGCGTCGGAGGCGGCGATGAGTGCGATGGCGGCGGCTTGGATCCACATGCCGATGGCGATCATCCATTTGCGGCCGACCCGGTCAGAGATGGCGCCG
>DASUUP010000021.1:0-3424 GCA_036373995.1 Acidimicrobiia bacterium | reverse complement strand
GGCCGTCCAGTTCGGGAAGTAGGAGACCTTGATCATGTGAGGGACACCCACCGCATCGGTTGTGAACGCGATCCGGTGATCGTCGACGATGATGTCCGACACCGCGTCGTCGGGAACGTCGAGCTCCACGTCGGGCCGCTCCTCGAGAGACCCGATGCGGCGCCACTCCGGAGGACCGTCGGCAACGACCCAGCGATCGAGGTCGTCCATGTCGACGTAGTAGTCGAGTGCCATGTCGAAGAAGCTGGGCAGTGGCTGGCCGTCCGCGCCGGTGACGGTTTCAGAGCCGAGCAGTGCGCCGAACATGCCTCGCTGCGGGACATCGTAGACAGACGACTGATGCGTCGCCGGCACCACCAGATCGGTCTCGGGCAATCGGAAGATGTGGAAAGGCTCGGTCACGGCGATCTCGGTGAACCCCTCCGTCTCGTTCGCCCTCTCCGTCGCCTCGGGGGTGAACGACACGTAGTAGTCGACGCCGTAGAGATCCATGTGCGCCAGGCCCCGCTCCATGTTGAACGTGTCATAGGGAAGACCCGGAATTGGGTTCGAGGGTCGGTAGGACATCTCAGAATGGTTGATGAAGTGGAAGGGAGTCGTCAACGAAGACTCGAAATACAGACCCTCCATCGACTGGTGGGTCCCTTCGGTCCAATACGGGATGAGCATCGGCGACATCGGCGTCCCGTACTTGTTGAGATCGCTGTTCGACTCCCATTGGACTCGTCCGTCGGGCAGGGTGTCGAGCTCCATCATCAACGACTGGTACTCGGGCCACGGCTCCTTGGCCTCATATCCCTCATAGTTCCATTTGGACCATCCGTCCACGAAGGTCACGCCGGCGGTCGCTCCCAGGACGACGACGGCTGCCGCCGATGTCGTCAGGAAGTTCCGTGTGTTCACCGTTGAGGCGAACAACCATGTCGTTCCCAGGGCGATGAGACCGGAAAAGACGACGACTATCCATGCCCAGTCCGGGAACTCCGTCGAGTCAGCCACCAGACCGACGCCCACGGCGAACCCGATGGCGAGCAGCGCTCGCGGGAACCAGATCGACAGACGGCTGGGGAGACGTCTGGACATCCATATGACCACAGCCCCCAGACCGAGGGCAGCGAAGAAGGCGAGGCCGAAGTACCAATATGGCATGAGCCGGCCGTTGTAGAGCTTCCAGCGAGCGTCGCCGAACAAACCCGGCGCGAGGTCTGGCAGGACAGCGGGCAACGGGTAGTAGACGATCGGAATCAGCGTGGCCGCGACCAGCGGGACTACGCGCGTCGTCTTGCGCACCGCCCATATTGCTGCGGGAATGGCGACCGGAACGAAGAGCCAGACCTCGACCGGGAAGACCTCCTCCCATCGTGAGAGCGGGTTCCAGGCCATGTCCGAGGTGAGGTTGATGCGCGCGAGGAGGGGAAGCGCCCAGAAGGCTGCGATGGCGAACCCCCACAACCAGACGACCAAGGTCCGACTGGCCCCCTTCTTCCACCGTAGGACGAACAGTGAGGCAAAGATGACCACGATCGTGGTGAGGACGTGGCACAGAGCGGTTAGGGCAAGGGCGAGAGCAGCCCATTTCACATACTTGCGATCGTCGCGGACCGCCTTGATCAGGAACCCGAGATAAACGAGGGAGAGGGCAAAAGACCACGAGTAGGAGAACTCCCCGGCCAGGGTGGAGGCGATGTTCCCGCCGTATATGGAATAGCTCTCGTAGAAAGCGAAGACGGCTCCGGAGCCCGCCGTGATCATGGCGATGTGGCGACCGAAATTCAAGGCCCGGGTGTGGAAATAGATCGCCGGCGCCATCGCCAGCAGACCGAGGACCGTGACGATCTTGAAAGCCACTCCGTAGGGGAGAAGCAAGTCGAGGGCGACGATCACCAGCGAAGGAAGGGGGAAGTAGAAGTAGAACGCCGGGAAACCTGCAAACCAGTCGTTTGACCACCCCAGCACTCTCCCTTCCGGCAGAAGGCTGTCCCGAAGGTAGGCGGGACCGAAGACGTGCGCTCCGGTGTCACCGCCCGTGGGTGTCGTCGCCGAGAAGATCAACCCCGGATTCATCACGATGAAGATGATCAGGGATGTCGCGGCCAGGATTATGAAGGGCAGGGGTGGGATCCGCCGAAGCGTCTCCCTGAGGGCGGTCACGGCCGTGACTGGCGGACTATCTCAAGGACTTGCGTCACATCGATGTCGACGCCCTCCTTGTTCCACCACTTCTCCTCGCAGTTGTGGCACCAGAAGAAGATCACTTCGGTGCTATCGGGCAGGACGTGCTCTATCTCGAGGACGTCGTCTTGGGAACAGCGGGGGCAGTTCATGGGGTCACGACATGCTAAGACGACAAGTGCAGTAACTACAACGATTCATCGAGAAGACGGCCTATATAACGGCTGCGACGCTTCCCGTCTTCTGTCCAGTATGCGTACCAGTACGGGCCGTGCGGGCACTTGGTGCAGCCGTCCTTACCGCATCGGACCATCTGCTGACGCAGACTCACGTTGGCACTCTCGGTGGGGTCGATCGCACCGACCCGCTCCAGCTGGGCCCGGGTCAAGATCTGGAGACGGCGCAGTCCGTGCTCGTCGAGGTCTTTGACCGCGTCGAGGAGGTCGCGGTCGAGGGCCATGGGCTATGCGACTTGGACCGGTGCGAAGAGACGGGTGACTGTGCGCCGGTCGGTGAGGGTCCACCCGTGCGGTGGAGTCATCCGATCGGCGTGGTCGGCACAGAGCAGATATCCAAGGGTGTCCACCGGGTCGGTGACGTCGTCCAACCAGACAGCGCCGTCCGAATAGTTGAAGGTCATGATCGCCGCGGCAGGGGCGCCGCATCTCGTACAGCTGACTGTCATGGCGCCACGGTAGAAGTCGCGAAAAACACAAGCAAGGATCAAAGCTCGCCGAGTGCCCGGTCGGGTGCGCCGGGGAACAGCCGTCCCCGCCCCGGGGCGCTCACGATCACGACCGCCGGAACGGCATCGACCTCCAACTCAGCGAAGATCCCGGGGGAGTCCTCCCAGGCAAATTCGACATATGCCCCCTCCCCCAACTCTTGGTCGAGTCTCTCGCGGGCACGGGAGCAGGTGGGACAGGTAGCTGCCGAGAAGAAATAGACGCCGGGCTCCAGGGAAACGGGAAAGACGTCCCGAATTGGGTTTCGTCGCCGTCGCTGCCCAAGGGCGATCAGACCGGCCAGCAGTAACGCCGCGGCCACCAGGCCGACCCGCACCCATATCTCATCCATCCTGGATGGGAATGCCTATCGCTGCTGTCCCATCGTCGCCGAACTGGGAGGTCCACAAGACGACGATCGGTCCGCTCGCTTCTACCCGGTATCCGTCGGCGTCGATGAGGTCCACCTCGAGAACACCATCGGCCGGAAGCTGGAAGGCCCGTGTGAGCGACGTCTCTCGAAGTGT
>DASUUP010000020.1:0-2999 GCA_036373995.1 Acidimicrobiia bacterium | reverse complement strand
TGGTGATCCCTGCGGCGGCGAGACGGTTGATCACCCCTTCGAAGGTGTTGCCGTTGTCGTCGTTGAAGTAATCCTTGTTGGCGACAGGGAGTTTGAGGGTCCTGGAGAGAAACGCGGCCGCCTCGCCACGGGACAGCACATCGTGGGGACATGCCTTCCGATAGTCGCATCCGTAGAGATAACCCAGGGCGTGGAGCTCCCGGATCGATCTGGCATGCATCGTGCTGCCGATGTCGGTGAAGGCGGGAAGACAGCCCACCCGGCCAGAGTCCGAGACCTCCACCTCGTCGTATTGGAGGGAGAGGGGATTCGGCGACGGCCAAGTGCCTCCGAAGTACACGTTGTGCCACATGTGGCGCACCCCGATGTTGGTCTCTCCGGCCCGCCGGTATTGGACGTTGGTCATGTTCAGTTTGCGGTTGCCGTCGAGCCAGGCGCGGAGGACACCGTTGTTCTTGCCCGGGGTGTTCATCCTGACGTAGCCTTCGACGCAATACCAGCGTCCCTGCTCCAGGCTGCCCCACCACAGCCCGTCGCCGCAGTCACCGGCCTGGTTGGCGTGATAGAGATAGGTTCCGACGGGGACCTTTCCGTCCGGAGCGCCTTGTGTTCCGGGTGCGCCGAACATGGTGCGGGCAGACCAACCCGGGCTGGTTTCCGTTGGGCGGATGCAACCCCGGCCTGATGAGGAGTAAATGCCGGCGAGGCCGGGGAGTTTGCCGGTCGAGGCCGCATTCCAGTTGGTCAGTCTGATGTGGTAGCGAAACCAAGCCTCCATGGGAGCGGGATCGAGACGGTCGAACGGACCGAACCCCCGGTAGCCGCCGGTGGGGATCCGGACGTTGAGTCCTTTGCCGACGTAGCCGCGGTTCGCCAGTTCGGTGCGGCTCAGATCGAGGCTGCGGAGATCGACCAGACCCAGCTCTTCTGCGACCTCTTCCACCTTCGTGGGGTCCTCATCCCAGATCTCCTCTTCGAATGGCCGGACCCCGACGTTTTCGGCCATGGCGGGGATCGTGGTCAGGAGTAGGGCAGCGATTGCGAGGACGATGGAGGTGGTACGGCTGATCATGACCTCATGTGGGTAGGGACACCGGCCGAGTGATCGCCTGGACTGTAGCGAGCACGGGTCGACGTTACTCCGAGTGCTCAACGCTCACAAAGCGTGTCGATGTATGGGCGGATTCGACGTTCTAGAGAAGTTCAGTAGAACAAGGGCACGAGAGAGACCACTCCGATCACGGCGATGACCGTGATGGGTAGTCCGACTCTGACATAGTCGCTCACCCGGTAACCCCCGGGGCCGTAAACCATCGTGTTTGTCTGATACCCCAAAGGTGTCAGAAACGAGGCTGATGCCGCGATCGCGACCGCCACGGCCATGCCCCGCGGGTCAATACCCGCTGCTGCCGCGGAGGAGACCGCGATCGGGAACATGAGCAATGCAGCCGCGTTGTTGGTCACCAGTTCGGTGAGAGCGACTGTGGCCAGCACGACACCCGTCAGCACGCCGATCTCGCCGAACCGGCCCAGGTTCGAAATGAGTCCGTCGGAGACGACATCAGCCAGACCGGACACCTCGACGGCGGTGGCGAGACCGAATGCTGCTGCGATGACGCCGAGCACGTCCAGGTCGAGGGCCTGTCTTGCCTCCTCGGGGGTCAGCACCCTGAGCACCAGCATCAGCAGAGCTGCCGCCATTGCGGCATGGAGGATGGGCAGGAGACCGGTGGCGGCGACCACCACCATCGCACCGAGGACGGCGAGTGTCCGCCGTCGTCCCGGTGCCACCGGCTCGATCTCGTCACCTAGGCCCGATATCACCAGAAAGTCGGCGCGATTCTGCCAGCGACGTCCGAACCCGGAGTCGGTGAGCACGATGAGAGCGTCGCCCGGTCTGAGCACTACGTCGCCGAGTTTGACGTCGAGCCTGACTCCGGCGCGGTGGATCGCCACCACGGCGGCCTGGTATTTCGATCGGAATCCGGCTTCTCGCAGGCTCATGCCCACTAGAGGACTGTCGTATCCGATGGCGGCCGTGAAGTAGCTGGCCCCAGGGAGGGTCAGCTCACGGATGAAGTCCTGATTGGCATGCTCCAGCCCTTTGATCGCTTGGAGGTCGAGGACCTGGTCGATCCGGCCCACGAAGCGGAGCCGGTCCCCTCCGCGCAGCACGGTGTTGGGTCGGGCCGGCGCCACGATCGAGTCGCCGCGGTCGACAGAGGCCAGGAACACACCGCTCAGATGCCTGAGCCCGCCTTCCTCGACAGTGATTCCGTCGAGCGGCCCGCCGTCCGTGATCGCCATGTCGATGGAGAACCCCCGTTCCGCCTCCGCCAGGTTGGTCGCCGGCGAACGGACCCGCTTCAGAAAGCGCGGGGAGAGGGCGACCAGGGTCACCACTCCGGCTACGGCGATGGGAAGACCGACCCGTCCCAGCTCGAAGAAGCTGAAGGGCTCCAGTCCGAAGTCCTCCATCTGACCGGCCACCACTAGGTTGGTGGAGGTGCCGATCAGGGTCAGAATCCCGCCGAAGATGGCCCCGTAGGAGAGCGGTAGGAGGAACCGGGCGGCATCCGACCCTCGTTTCCGCGCCCAGGTGGTGACCTCGGGAATCATCATCGCCACCAGGGGGATGTTGTTCATGAACGCCGACGCCACGACCGTCGGGGCGAGCATCCTGAGCAGCGGACGGCGGGTACGGCCGGTCCGCCCCATCAGCGACTGGGTGAACGGTCTGATCGCTCCGGACTTGGAGATGGCCCGGGCGACGACGAAGAGAGCGCCAACCGTAAACGGCGCTGGGTTGGAGAATCCGGAAAGAGCCTGTGAGGGGTCGATGACGCCCACCAGGAGGAGGATCACTACCCCGGAGAAAGCGAGCACCGAAGGGGAGGCGAGACTCGCCACCAGCCCGGCGAGGATGAGGACGACGATGAGGGCGGTCAGCCAGGCTTCCGGTGTCATGTTGGGCGGAGGTTAAGAGAGTGACGTTGCCG
>DASUUP010000019.1:0-4297 GCA_036373995.1 Acidimicrobiia bacterium | reverse complement strand
CACCCGGCATGTACATGGTGTCGCCAACGACGGCGGGACCCACCCGAACCGGTGTGTCGGCGACGTATGCAGGCAGGCGATTCGGCACACTTCCGTCGCACGAACCAGCAGGGATAGGCCATATGTTCTGGCCCATGGTGGCCACATAGACGATCTCATCGGCGACGATCGGGTTGGTGACGATCGCGTCGAACGCGTCGTACTCACAGATCAATGCCGGCGACTCGCCGGTCACGTCGACCATGTGGAGGATTCCGGCTTCGGTCCCGACATACAGGATGCCTTCGTGGAAGGTCAGATCCGCCGAAATCGTTCCTAGCCCCGGATCCTCGCTCGGATAACGCCAAAGCTCGCTGCCGCCGATCAAATCGAGCGCGTGGACGAACCCATCGTCTGTTGCCACATAGACGACTCCGTCGACGACTACCGGCGACGACCGGATGCGGGTGCCGAGTCGGGTCGTCCACTGGACTCCGGTTGCCACGGCGGCATCGTGACCGCGCACGGCGCCGTCGTCGTCCACCACCACGACCATCATCGGGGACTGGTTCTCCGCCATCTCTCCTTGACCCAGCGCCGGCGCCGCCCCGATACGACCCTCCGGAGGCATGGTCCAGATCTCGGCACCAGTGGTTTGGTCGAGGGCGAAGAAAGTGCCCTCCGTGGTGCCGACGTACACGCTCGTGCCAAACGCCACCGGCGTCGCCTCGATCGGACCGGCCGTCTCGAGTCTCCAGTAGTACCCATTGACCTCTCGGGGACCGGCGACATCGAGAAAACCGGATCGCTCATACGCACCTCTGTGGAGGCTCGTCCCGAAGAAGAAGTCGATGTCATCCGGGACGGGAATCTGGGTTTCCTCGAGACTCAACTCGATCGTCGTGGAAGGGCTCTGAGTCTCCGAAGCCGCTGCCGCCGCTGGAATCTCTGGCTCTTCACGACCCATCTGTGCCACGCCGAACGCGGTGCCGGCAGCCAGGACAACCACCCCCAGGGCGGCGGCGGCCATCCAGAGTCGTCCACGTGAGCGACTGCGGCCCCCTCCAAGCACAAGTCCACTGCTCCGTCGCTGTGAAGGGCTCAAGATCGTGGTTTCCCGCGACAGCCCCGCGGCGAGCAGCGTTTCGTCGAGACGCGCGACGACCTCCTCCAAGTCGGGGTCTTCGACAGGAGCGGGTGCGGCTAGCGCTGCAGATACATGGGCCAACCCCTCCCAGTGTTCGCGCCAGTCGTCGGGGACCCGGCGATCGACCCCATGTATGGCGAGAATCACCGGGGCAACGTCCGGATCGGCCCACAGGCCGCCGGCATGCGCCGCCCGGGCCGCCACCATCGGAAGCCCTGCGCTCAATGCAACGGTCATACCGACCTTCGCCGCAGTCTTGGACTGTGACCGTTCCGCGATCGCACACAGAGTCTCGGCTGCCCATCCATACAGCTTCGATTGAAGAAGGAGGTCGGCTAGGTCCTCCGCCTCGGCATCAGGTATGGCGCCGGTCTCGGCCAGCAGGGCTTGGCATCGAGTTCGCCAACGCCATCCATCGGCTCCCTCGGGAGTGCGCTCCAAGGCGAGTTCGAGGTCGGACCGCGCCGCCTCCAGGTTTCCCATCGCCAGATGCACCCTGGCTCTGGTGGCCAAAGCCATGTTCTGCCATGCGGGGAGTTGCCGCTCGACCAGGTCGAGAGCTCGCTCCGACGCAGCCAGCGCGTCTTCGTGGCGTCCGTACGCTGTGGCTCCCTCGGCCGTCGCCAGGTCGGTGAGGAAGAGGGGCGCTTCGAGCCCCTCCGTCTCTGCGATCTCCACCGCAGATGCAATAGCCTGCAGGGCCTCCAACGGGTGACCTGAGGGCATGAGAGAACGTGCCCGCCATGCCTCTTTGTCTGCAACCGAATGCCAACCCTCGAGCCTCTCGGCTTGGTCACGCAGATGCGTGAACTCGATCTCTGCCCTTCCCAACTCTCCGCGGTCGAAATGGATCCACGCCCTGTTGTTGGCCACATCGAAACGGACGCGTTCATCGGTCGTGTCCCCAATCAGGGCCTCGGCCTTGGCCAGAGCGTCGTCGGCCTCGATGGCAAAGCCGATGCGATTCAGGACGCGTGCGCGAAAGGCCAGGAGTCGTGCCATGGTCGCGTTGTCGCCGGAATGAGTTGCCTCCCACTCCGCGACGGCAACCAGATTCTCCGCTTCCTGGGGTCGCTGTGAGTCGTCGGCCAGGATGGCGGCGAGATACAGACTCTCGAGGCGCGTTGGCCCTGATGACAGCGAGATCGCCTTCTGGGCATGCTGGGCTGCCCATTCGGTTCTGCCCGCCGATCTCAAGAACCGGGCACAGAGCAGGTGCATTGCACCGAGATCCCGTGAGTCACCGGCATCTGCGTTCTCGGCAGATTCGATCGCCCTCGACGCGAGACGAAATGCCTCTCCGGCAGCGTTCTGCTCGCCTGCGGTCGTGGCGGCTGCCGTGAGGAGCGGCAGAGCTTTGTCGTACTGACCGGCGTCGAATCGAAGGCTTCCAACGAGAGCCGGCGATGTGCCGGACCTCGCCAGGGCATCGGCCAGAAGTCCTGCGAGTCGTCCCAGCCGCGCCTCCTGGCCCGATATCGCAGAGGCTCCGGAGGCAGTGGCCATGAAGCCACCGCGAACCTCGCGGAGCAGGCCCCGTGATGCCAGGTCATGACCGACGTGGAGCACGTCGGCTTCGGACAGGTCGAGAACCTGGGCTGCATCGGCGACGGAGATCGGCCGCGTCAACAGGCTGGATGTCGCGATCAGATCGGTTGATACCGGGTCGAGGTCGACATCGCTGGTCGACTCCGGCGTCTCGGACATCACCTCCACCACATGAGCCGAATTCCGGACCGACCTCGCCAACTGGTCTATTCCCCATGCCTCCAGTCCAGACATCGGCTGGTGAGCGAGGACCACGAACGGGGAGCCTCGATTCGTTCCGAGCACTCTCTGTATACGCCCGAGTGACGTCGGGTCTGCCCATTGAGCGTTCTCGACGATTATCGCCCCGGTCTCGGCGCCGTCGGGCTGGATGGCTTCGGCCAATCCGCCCGAATCCGCTTGACACGAGGAAGCGCACACCACTCGGCTCTGCACCGCCATATCGCCTAGAAGGAGCTCTTCGAGCTCTCCGAGAGAGCCTGATTGACTCTCGACCACGAGCAGCACAGACTCTTTGGATCGATGGAGACGGAGCGCCTCCCTGATCAGTTCGCCGGCGTCGGCTGTCCCAACTTCAACCACTATTGCCCCACTGCTAGACCCTCGATTGCCAGACGCAAGCTAGTCGCTATTGCACGGCCACGGTGGCGAGATGAGGTCCGCTGTGGTCCCCTGGACTCTCAGAGGCCCCTTTTGGGAGGCGGTCGACACGTAGAATCGGCGCTTCGCGATGAGAACCAGCGTCGACTCTGAGCGGCTCCCAACCGGAACTGTCACTTTCCTATTCACCGACATCGAAGGCTCGACCGATGTGGTCCGTCGCATCGGGGACGTTCGGTTCGCCTCTTGGATCAACACACATCTCAGCCTCATAGCTGATGCGATCAAAGATCACGATGGAGTCGAAGTCGCCTCCGAGGGAGACTCTGTTTTCGCTGCGTTCGCCGATGCGAAGGCTGCCCTCGATGCCGCAATCCAGATTCAGCGAGCCATGGCCACCGAGGTCGACGCAGAAGTCGGGTCGGTAAAGGTTCGCGTCGGCATTCACACCGGAAACGGGGTCTTGGGCGGCGACAACTACGTGGGCATCGACGTCCACCGGGCAGCCCGGATCGGGGACAGCGGGCACGGGGGCCAGATCCTCCTCTCCGAGGCCACGGCCCGGCTCACCGAATACAGCTTGCCCGAAGGGACCAGACTCCAGGACCTGGGCACACATCGCCTGCGCGACCTCACCCACGAAGAGCACATCTATCAACTCGACATCGACGGCATCCCCAATCAGTTCGCCCCACTCAGGACGCTGAGCGCAACCAAGGGGAATCTCCCGCTTCGCGATCTCACCCTGGTCGGGCGCCAGCGGGAAAAGGAGGCTGTGATCGCGGCCCTCGACGAGTCGAGGCTGGTGACCTTGACCGGGCCGGGCGGGGTCGGCAAGACCACCCTGGCACTGAAGGTCGCCGAAGAGCTGTCGCCGGACTACGAGGACGGGGTCTGGTTCATAGAGGTGTCCCGGGTCCCCGAGGAGACCCTTCTTCCCGCGGCGATCGCCCGTCAGCTTCACATCACCGAGAGCCCGTTGACCTCGGTCACCGACACCCTCGTCTCCCGTCTGGCCGCAGC
>DASUUP010000018.1:0-9225 GCA_036373995.1 Acidimicrobiia bacterium | reverse complement strand
CATTCAACGCCGACTTCGACGGTGACCAGATGGCCGTCCATCTGCCCCTGTCCGCCGAGGCCCAGGCCGAGGCGCGGGTGCTGATGCTCTCGTCCAACAACGTCCTGTCTCCGGCTTCGGGCCGACCCATCGTGACGCCGTCCCAGGACATGGTCATCGGCATCTTCTACCTCGCCGAGCTCGTGGAGGATGCCAAGGGCGCCGGACGTACATTTGCCGACATCGACGAGGCGTTCATGGCCTATGAGATCGGTGATTTGGCGTTGCACGCCCCGATCAAGCTCCGTCTCGGAGCGCTCGGCGGTGACCCGGACGTCCACAACGATCTGAAGCAGACCCTGAAGAAGCTCACCAACGAGGAGCCGGTCGACCCCAAGGCTCTCACCGAGACCACCCTGGGTCGTGCGCTGCTCAACACGGCGTTCCCGGAGGACTTCCCGTACATCAACTCGGCCGTGATCAAGAGCGACATCAAGCTGTTGATCGAGACGATCATCGAGCGCTACCCGCGCTCTGCCGTCGCCACCACCCTGGACGGGATCAAGGAGCTGGGCTTCCAGTTCGCCACTCGTGCCGGGCTCACCATCGCCCTCGACGACGTGAGGACCCCGGCCGACAAGGCAGAGATCCTCGCCGAATACGAAGAGCGTGCCGAGAAGGTGCAGAACCTTTTCGCCAAGGGTGTTGTCACCGACGACGAGCGTCGTCAGGAGCTGATCGAGATCTGGACCGAGGCCACCGAGAAGGTGACCGACGCAATGAAGGCCGGTCTCAAAACCGAGCAGTTCAACTCGCTCGACATGATGGTCGGATCGGGTGCACGAGGAAACATGATGCAGGTGCGTCAGATCGCCGGCATGCGTGGCCTGGTGGCCAACCCGAAAGGTGACATCATCCCGCGGCCGATCATCTCCAACTTCCGTGAGGGTTTGTCGGTCCTCGAATACTTCATCTCGACGCACGGTGCCCGCAAGGGCCTGGCCGACACCGCCCTGCGCACGGCGGACTCGGGTTACCTCACCCGTCGGCTCGTCGACGTGTCCCAGGAAGTGATCGTCACGGAAGAGGATTGTGAGACCGACCGCGGCATCGTGATCCGGGTGATCGACGACCGCGGCAACAAGATCAGGAACCTCCGTTCCCGCATCTACGGGCGGATGCTCGCAGACGACCTCAAGGAGGGTCGATCGCTGGTGGCCACCGAGGACGATGAGAAGCTCCGCGAGGGGACGATCATCGGGACCAAGGAGCTCCATGCCATCGAAGAGGCCGACATCGAGTCCGTTCGGGTCCGCTCACCTCTCACCTGTGACACACGTGGCGGGGTCTGCCAGGCGTGCTACGGGCTATCGCTGGCAACCGGGCGAATGGTCGAGACGGCCGAGGCCGTTGGCATCATGGCCGCTCAGTCGATCGGTGAGCCGGGCACACAGTTGACCATGCGTACCTTCCACACCGGTGGTGTGGCCGGTGAGGACATCACTCACGGTCTCCCCCGAGTCGTTGAGCTCTTCGAGGCACGGGCTCCGAAGGGCAAGGCCGTGCTCAGCGAGATGGCGGGGACCGCCACCGTGCTCGATGACGAGGAAGGACGCCGCATCGTCGTGGCCAAGGGTGACGACGAGGTCGCGTATCCGATCTCCCGATTCGCCAAGCTCCGTTTCCAGAACGGTGCCGAGGTCGAGGCCGGGACTCAGCTCACAGAGGGCCCGCTCGACCCGAAGGAGGTGCTCGTCATCCGGGGTGTGCGCGCCACCCAGCAGTACCTGGTCGATCAGGTGCAGGAGGTGTACCGCTCACAGGGTGTCGAGATTCACGACAAGCACATCGAGATGATCGTTCGTCAGATGCTGCGCCGGGTCAGGGTCGTTGCCCCCAACGACTCCGATTTCCTGCCGGCCGCGTTGATCGACGACCAGACCTTCCGCGACACCAACCGGGAGCTGGTCGGCGAGGGCAAGAAGCCGGCCGAGGGCCGTCCCGAGCTCATGGGTATCACCAAGGCGTCTCTGGCGACGGACTCGTGGCTGTCGGCCGCATCGTTCCAGGAGACCACCAAGGTCCTCACCGATGCCGCCATCCAGAGCCGCTCCGATTTCATGAGAGGGCTCAAGGAGAACGTCATCATCGGAAAACTGATCCCTGCCGGCACCGGCGCCGAGCAGTATCAGGTCCTGCAGCCGTCGCTGCCCGGAGCCACCACGGTGGCCAGCCTGGGCATCCTCGGCGACGGGGAAGGTGCTCCGTCCGCGGACGACGGTCTGCCGGAGGATCCGGCCGAGTGGCTGGCCTCCCTCGGCGGCAACTCCAACGAGGATGAAGAGGAGTAGACGCCACTCCGCACAGGCGACCTACGGTGGTCAGAGCCGCACACGGCTCCAACTGCCTCGAGAGCGACGAGAAGGCCCCCTGGCGGGGGCCTTCTTCATCTCGTGACCTGCCCTCGAGTAGCGGGGGCCGCCCCCCACGGACGGCCCCCCTTCATCGATCGCCGGGATAGCTAGCGATCGAGACCGTTCGGGCTTCCGTAGACGCCGGTGAACGGGAGCACGTCGATCGGCTCCACTTCGCCCCTCCATGACATCGTTGGTGATCGTGCAGGTCACCGACTGACCCGGTTCGAGGGTCACCGGTGGCCCACTCGCCTGGTGTCGTTGTGGACACAGACTGCCGCCCCCCATCTGCAGGTAGCCCTGCACTTGAGGTCTCGCCAACGGTGTACGTCACGTCGGCTGTCAGCGCGCGACCGGCAGGTTGCAGCCTTGCCGTGTTGCCTCCCAGCATCACTTCCTCGCCCCTTTTGGCGTTCCTGGTGGAACTGACTCCGCCCCGTGGTGTTCAACCACTCAGAGTAGGCAGTGATGCTCGTTTGAAAAGACCCAAATCCCTCGAAGGTCGTACGCCCCAGGTTCTCGTTCGATCCCTCCTGCGAAGATCGATCGGCGGTAGCTCGGCCGTGCCGGTTGAGGGAGAGAGGCAGGCCAGGTAACCCGGATCCGCCCTGTCTTTCGATTCGTCAGAGGGCCAAATCGTTGACACGGGACCCGGCCAGTCGTAACTTTCGACCGGGACGGGAGGGAATAAAAGGACCACCCGTTGCCCAACCCGCATGGCCGTGACCGGCTGAGCCCGGACGATCTCGCCCGAATGCTGGCGAGCCAACTCGCCTCACCACAGCCGCAGAAGACCCGTTTCTCGTTGCGTGACAGCGTCCTCGTCGGCCGTCTCATCGCAGGTGTGATCATCATCCTCATGGGCGTCGGGATCGTTGGCGCAGTGCTTCTGGGCGTGGATTGGTGGACCGACCGATCGTCGGCAGCAGAAGTGCTGGGGAGCACCGAGATCACCAGTGACACCGGGAGCTCTGCCGCCAGCGAAACGTCCGCAGCGCACGGATCGCCCGGGTCGGGCATGGACCCTTTCGTTGGTCCCGGCTCGGTCGGAGTGACGCCGCTTGCCACATCCTGGGTCTTCCCGGAGATGCCCTCGCCGACGACGACCTTGCCGGTGCTTCCGGATAGCGCTTCGACGACAAGCCGGCGGAGCACGTCGACGACTCCCGGAACACCGTCGACCCTCGCTCCCGGCACGACATCGCCGGCGCCACCAACGACGACCGCCGAGCCCGTCGCCCCCACGACGCAGACACCGACCACGACCACGGTTGCAGGCGCCACCACCACCGGCGCACCCACCACGACCACGGGGGAGACGACTACGACCTGCGCCGGCAACAGTGGGGGTGGTCGAGGAAGCGGGCCCTGCGGGCCCTGATCGCCGGTCGGCGGGGCGCTCGACACCCCGTCCCTAAACGCTGGGCCCGTGCTACCCTTTCATCAGTCGGCCGGTTGCACCGGTCGATTTGGTACGCGCGCCAACGGGCACATAGAATTCGTGGCGGTTCCCGGACCTGCTCGCTCGCAGGTCCTTCAGGGAGCAACCGAGCTCAGTCACTTGCGCTCGGTACGCAAGGTTTCACAACAGGAACGACGTTTGGGCTGCGCCCGACCGCAGGGCACGAACGTGACCGAAGGTCACGCGTGATCTGCAGACGGCTCGTTCGCGGCCCGAAGGGCCGCCTCGACGAGCCGCGTCGCTTCCTCGCGTAGAGGAGAAACATGCCGACGATTGAGCAACTTGTCCGCGAGGGCAGGAAGCCAAAGAAGAAGAAGGTCAAGACCGCGGGTCTGGCCGGTGCTCCGCAACGGCGGGGCGTCTGCACGCGTGTCTATACGGTCACCCCGAAGAAGCCGAACTCTGCTCTTCGCAAGGTGTGCCGTGTCCGACTCTCCTCTGGGGTCGAGATCACCGCTTACATCCCGGGTGAGGGTCACAACCTCCAGGAGCACAGCATGGTCCTGGTCCGTGGAGGTCGTGTCCGCGACCTTCCGGGTGTCCGCTACAAGGTCATCCGAGGCGCCCTCGACGCAGCAGGCGTGAGCGAACGCAAACAAGCCCGCAGCCGTTACGGATCGAAGAAGGATTCCTGATGCGGCGCGCACCTGCACAGAAGCGGAAGGTCGAGCCCGATCCGGTATTCCGGAGCGCGCTGGTAAGCCAGGTCATCAACAAGGTTCTCCTCAAGGGCAAGAAGGACCTTGCTCGTGCCATCGTCTACGACGCACTCGAGACCATCGAGCAGCGGACGAGTCAGGACCCGACCGTCGTCCTGAAGCGGGCGGTCGACAACATCCGGCCCGCCGTGGAGGTTCGCTCCCGTCGTGTGGGTGGAAGCTCCTATCAGGTTCCCGTGGAAGTCCCCCCGCGGCGTCAGAACTCGCTGGCGATTCGCTGGCTGGTCAACTACGCACGCCAGCGCCGTGAGCCGACCATGTCGCTCCGGCTGGCCAACGAGATCCTCGACGCCTCCAACAACACCGGTTCCGCCGTGAAGCGGAAAGAAGACGTCCACAAGATGGCGGAGTCCAACAAGGCTTTCGCCCACTACCGATGGTGACGTGTTTCGCTGAGGCGGCGTAGCGGCCGCGAGCGACGCGTTGGAGTTCGCTGAAGCGAACTCCTTTCGCCAGACAAGAGTTTTACAAGAGAACGGTTCCCGTAGGCGGGCTGACAAAGTCTCCAAGCCCGAACCACAGGACGAGAACAGTTCAAAACTGAATATCGAGCTGGAGTAATAGAAGACAAATGAGCAACGACAACGCGCTGCATCACCTTCGTGAGGTACCGCTTAGCCGTACCCGAAACATCGGGATCATGGCTCATATCGACGCGGGCAAAACCACCTTGACCGAGCGAATCCTCTATTACACCGGCCGCAACTACAAGATCGGTGAGGTCCATGAGGGCGCAGCCACCATGGACTGGATGGAGCAAGAGCAGGAGCGGGGCATCACCATCACGTCTGCCGCCACCACCTGCATCTGGCACGAGCACGTCATCAACATCATCGATACCCCGGGTCACGTCGACTTCACAGTCGAGGTGGAGCGCGCCCTCCGGGTCCTCGACGGGGCAGTGGCCGTATTCGACGGCGTCGCCGGCGTCGAGCCCCAATCGGAGACAGTGTGGCGACAGGCCGATCGCTATCACGTTCCCCGCATCTGCTTCATCAACAAACTCGACCGAACCGGTGCAGACTTCTACTACGACGTCGACACGATCAGGGATCGTCTCGGCGCCAAGCCTCTCGTGATGCAACTCCCCATCGGGACCGAGGCCGACTTCTCAGGTGTTGTCGATCTCGTGGAGATGAAAGCCCACATCTGGAAGGGCGACGATGGGAGGCAGTGGGAGACCACCGACATCCCGGAGAAACTGGTCGACCAAGCCCAGAGCTACCGCGAGAAGCTGCTGGAGACAGTGGCCGAGGTTTCAGAAGACCTTCTCGAGGCGTACCTGGAGGCCGGCGACCTCACCTCCAAAGAGGTCCACGAGGGTGTTCGCTTGGGGACGCTCGCCAACGAATTCACGCCAGTGTTCTGCGGTTCTGCGTTCAAGAACAAAGGCGTCCAGCTGCTCCTCGATGCAATCGTCGCCTACCTGCCCAGCCCTGCCGACCTTCCTCCGGTCAAAGGGTTCAAGCCTGGCGACGAGGAGGTGGCGATGGACAGACCGAACAACGATGCCGAGCCCTTCGCCGCGCTCGCCTTCAAGATCATGAGCGATCCCCACGTCGGCAAGCTCACCTACTTCCGGGTCTACTCCGGCCATCTCTCGAAGGGAGACACGGTCCTCAACACGGTGACCGGACAGAAAGAGCGGGTGGGACGGATCCTCCGAATGCACGCCAACCATCGCGAGGACGTCGATGACATCTTCGCTGGCGACATCGTCGCCGGTATCGGCTTCAAGAACACCACCACCGGTGACACCTTGGCGGCCGAACACGCACCGATTCAGCTCGAGTCGATGGAGTTCCCCGCGCCGGTCATCTCCGTGGCCATCGAGCCCAAGACCAAGTCGGACGAGGAGAAACTGTCTCAATCGCTCCATCGTCTCGCGGAGGAGGACCCAACGTTCCTGGTTCGTGGGGATGAGGAAACCGGACAGACGATCATCTCCGGGATGGGTGAGCTCCACCTCGAGATCCTGGTGGACCGTCTGCTCCGGGAGTTCAAGGTCGACGCCAGCGTCGGCAAGCCACAAGTCGCCTACCGGGAGACGATTCGGAAGGGCATCGAGAAAGTGCAGTACAAGCATGTCAAGCAGTCCGGCGGTAAGGGCCAATACGCCGACGTCGTGATCAATCTCGAGCCCACCGGCCCTGGCGGCGGCTACGAGTTCGTCGATCAGATCAAAGGTGGCTCGGTACCACGCGAGTTCATCCCATCGGTGGACGCCGGCATCGAGGAGGCTCTCGACCAAGGCATCCTCGCCGGATATCCGCTCGTCGACGTGCGCGCCGTCCTGATCGATGGCTCGTCCCACGATGTCGACTCTTCGGAGATGGCGTTCAAGATCGCCGGCTCCATGGCGTTGCAGGAGGCGGCCCGCAAGGCCGGCGTCAAGCTCCTCGAGCCTGTGATGGACGTCGAAGTGACCACCCCCGAGGATTACATGGGAGATGTGATCGGAGACCTCAACGCACGTCGAGGAAAGGTCGAGGGCATGAGTCAGCGTGGCAACAGCCAGGTGATCAAGGCCCAGGTGCCGATGTCGGAGATGTTCGGTTACGCCACGGATCTGCGTTCCAAGACGCAGGGCCGTGCCACATACTCGATGCAGTTCAACTCATATCAGGAAGTTCCTGATTCGATCGCCGAGGAAATCGTGGCCCATCGCCGCGGTGAGGCGTGAGCCTCAGGAAGGAACTAGGAGAAGCCAATGGCAAAAGCGAAGTTTGAGCGGACGAAGCCTCATGTGAATGTGGGGACGATGGGTCATATTGATCATGGGAAGACGACGTTGACGGCTGCGATTACGAAGACGTTGGCGGAGCGTGTTGGTGGTCAGAACATGTTTACGGAGTTTGATCAGATTGATAAGGCTCCTGAGGAGCGGGAGCGGGGGATCACTATTTCGATTTCTCATGTGGAGTATGAGACGGAGAACCGTCATTACGCGCATGTGGATATGCCGGGTCATGCTGATTACATCAAGAACATGATTACGGGTGCGGCGCAGGTGGATGGTGCGATTTTGGTGGTGTCGGCGGCTGATGGTCCGATGCCTCAGACTCGGGAGCATGTGTTGTTGGCTCGTCAGGTGGGTGTGCCCAGCATTGTTGTGTTTTTGAACAAGGTGGACATGGTTGATGATGAGGAGCTTTTGGACTTGGTGGAGTTGGAGGTCCGGGATCTTTTGACTGAGTATGAGTTTCCGGGTGATGAGGTTCCGGTGGTGCGGGGTTCGGCGTTGAAGGCGTTGGATGGGGATGAGGTTTCTCAGGATGAGGTGATGGAGTTGATGGATGCGGTGGACTCTTACATCCCGGATCCGGAGCGGGACACCGAGAAGCCGTTTCTGATGAGTATTGAGGACGTGTTCAGTATTACTGGTCGGGGGACTGTGGTGACGGGTCGTATTGAGCAGGGTGTTTTGAATGTGAATGAGGAAGTGGAGATTGTTGGGATTCGGGATACTCAGAAGACGGTGGCTACTGGTATTGAGATGTTCCGGAAACTGTTGGATCAGGGTCAGGCCGGCGACAACGTAGGTGTTCTTCTCCGGGGTATCGGTAAGGATGATGTGGAGCGTGGTCAGGTGTTGGCGAAGCCGGGGTCGATTACTCCGCATACCGATTTCGAAGCTCAGGTTTATGTGTTGACCAAGGAGGAGGGGGGTCGTCATAACCCGTTTTTCCCGGGGTATCGGCCTCAGTTCTATTTCCGGACCACTGATGTCACTGGTTCTATCCAGTTGCCGGAGGGCACTCAGATGGTGATGCCGGGGGACAACACCGAGATGACCGTGGAGCTGATCGCTCCGATCGCCATGGACGAGGGTTTGCGGTTCGCCATCCGAGAAGGCGGCAGAACCGTAGGCGCCGGACGAGTAGTCAAGATCACCAAGTAATGGCAGACCAGAAGATCCGCATCCGCCTGAAGGCCTACGACCACAACGTGGTCGATGAGTCTTCGAAGAAGATCACCGAGACGGTGCTGCGCACCCAGGCCAAGATCAAGGGCCCGGTCCCGCTCCCGACGGAGATCCACCGCTATTGCGTGGTGCGGGGCCCCCATGTCCACAAGGACTCCCGCGAGCACTTCGAGATGCGCATCCACAAGCGTCTCATCGACATCCTCGATCCGACCCCGAAGACGGTCGACTCGCTGATGCGTCTCGAGCTCCCGGCAGGCGTAGAGGTGGAGATCCAGTTGTGAGACGTTTCGAGTGTCGGGTATCAGGTATCGGGACCAGCTGGTCGCGCGTGTCCTCATACCTCATGCCCAATACCCAGGGGGTCGTGTGATGGGTTCGCTCAACGGGATCCTCGGAACCAAGCTGGGCATGACCCAGATCTTCGACGACGAGGCCCGGTCGATCCCGGTGACCGTCGTCAAGGCCGGCCCTATCCATGTGGTCCAGGTCAAGACGATCGAGAAGGAGGGCTACAACGCCATCCAGATCTCCTATGGAGACGCCAAGTCGGTGAACAAGCCGACCGCGGGCCACTACGCCAAGGCCGGAGTCGCCCCGGGCGGTCATCTGATCGAGGTCAAGGTCGAAGATCCGTCCGAGTTCAGCGTCGGCCAGGAGATCAAGGTCGAAGAGATGTTCCAGGTAGGGGCCAAGGCCGATGTCAGCGGCGTCTCCAAGGGCAAG
>DASUUP010000017.1:0-2752 GCA_036373995.1 Acidimicrobiia bacterium | reverse complement strand
TACCGCCGGGTCGGCATACGTGAACCACGTCGAGGGCGACTCCGGTTCGATAGCCGTGGGTATGCTCGCCGACCTCGCGGTGCTCGACCGGGACCCTTTGCGGGACGGGTCGTTCCGCGACGCCCGTGTGGTCACCACCATCGTGGGCGGACAAGTGATCTACGAGGGTCCCTGATGGAGCGAGCTGCGGTCGAGTTGGTCGGAGTGACCAAACAGTTCGGTGACGACGTCACCGCCGTAGACAACCTCGACCTGACGATCAGAGACGGCGAGTTCTTCTCACTCCTGGGCCCGTCGGGTTGTGGGAAGACCACGACGCTGCGGATGATCGCCGGGTTTGAGTTCCCCACCGAGGGCAGTGTCCGAATCCACGGTAGTGAGATGGGGTTGAAGCCCCCCAACGAACGACCGGTGAACACGGTGTTCCAGTCATATGCCTTGTTTCCACACATGACGGTGTTCGACAACGTCGCCTTCGGCCTCGAGGTGAAGAAGGTGGCCAAGACCGACGTCGAGACACGGGTGCGAAGAGTGCTCGACCAGGTTCAGCTGGCCCAGCGCGCCGATGCCAGGCCCAGCCAACTGTCCGGCGGCATGCAGCAGCGTGTCGCTCTCGCCCGGGCCCTGGTCAACGAGCCCGAAGTTCTCCTGCTCGACGAGCCTCTGGGCGCCCTCGATCTCAAGCTTCGCCAGAACATGCAGTACGAGCTGAAGGATCTCCAGTCGAGGGTCGGCATCACATTCGTGTACGTCACCCACGACCAGGAAGAGGCTCTCACCATGTCAGACCGGATCGGGGTCATGAGCCACGGCCGGTTGCTCCAGGTCGGAGATTCGCACGAGATCTACGAGCGCCCGACATCCCGATTCGTGGCCGACTTCATCGGCGATATCAATCTCATCGACGGCGAGATCTCCGGATCACGATCGGTGCGTCTCTCCAACGGTGTCGAAGTCGGCATCTCTGGCGGTCATCCGCAGACCGGCCCGGTGACGCTGGCGCTCAGGCCTGAGCGTCTCGCCTTACATCCGGTGAATGACCCGCCGGCTCAGGGGCGCAATCAGATGAAGGCGCGAATCACCCGACGCACCTACTTCGGAGATGTCTACTTCTACGACGTCGAGGCCGGATTCGATCATCCTCTCGAAGTCAAGGAGGAGAATCGCCCCGAGATCGGAACCCACGCGGTCGGGGATGAAGTCACGGTCAGTTGGACGCCGGACGCCGCCAATCTGGTGACCGACTGATGACCCAAGCCCCGGTGACGCCTGAATTGGAGAAGGCGGCGGAGCGCGCCAAGTCGCGTAGAGGGTTTCTCATCGGTCTACCGGCATCCGGATATCTCGTTCTGTTCTTCGCGATACCTCTGGTGTTGGTCTTCGTCTATTCGTTCGCCTCGAGGTCATCGACCGGGCTAACAGTCCTCGAGGACTGGAATCTCGATTCCTACCGTCGTCTCCTCGACCCGCTCGTGGTGGAGATCTTCGTGCGATCCTTCGTGCTCGCCCTCACCACGACGGTGATCTGTCTTCTCGCCAGCTATCCGTTCGCGTACTACATCGCCACAAGGGGTGCCGCTCTCCGCAACGTGCTGTTGATCCTGGTGATGATCCCCTTCTGGTCGAACTTCCTGGTAAGGACCTACGCCTGGCGGGTGTTGCTCGGCACCGACGGCGTGATCTCCCAGATCAGCCAGGCGTTCGGAGGCGAGTCGATCCGGGTGCTATTCACCCCTCTCGCCGTGCTGATCGGGCTCGTCTACGGCTACCTGCCCTTCATGGTCCTGCCTCTCTACGCCGCCATCGAGCGTCTCGACTGGAGTCTCGTCGAAGCTGCTCGAGACCTCTACGCCGACGGCTGGACCGCCTTCCGCAGGGTGACGCTCCCCCTTTCGATGCCGGGCGTGGTGGCGGGATCGATCCTCGTGTTCATCCCCAGTCTGGGCGCCTATGTGACCCCGGCCATTCTCGGCGGAGCCCGCACCGTGCTGATGGGCGACTACATCGTCAGTCAGTTCCTGGCGGCACGCAATTGGCCATTCGGCTCCGCCCTCTCGTTCGCGGTGATGTTCGTGATGCTCATCGCCGCCATGTTCTACTTCCGTGTGGGAGCGAAGACGCTGTGAGCGAAGGTGCAGGGCCCCGCGGCATCGTCGACCGGCTACTCGCCTCCAACGCCATCGCGGTCTATGTCTTCTTGTACGCACCGATCGTCCTCCTGGTCATCTTCTCTTTCAACGACAACAACAACGTCTCGATATGGACCGAGCCCTCGCTGCGCTGGTATGGCGAGATGTTCCGCAACGACCAGGTGATGGGCGCCCTGCAGAACTCGCTTCTGGTGGCGCTCGTGGCCACCGCCGTGTCCACGGTCTTGGGAACAGCTCTGGCGATCTCCCTCGAGCGCTACCGCTACCGGGGAAGGGGAACTCTCGACGGGCTTGCTTACCTCCCGATAATCATCCCGGACGTGACGATGGCCGTGATGCTGCTGGTGTTCTTCTTCCAGGCTTTCGGGATACTCGACTCGCTGACGGGCATCCGTCTCACCTCGGGGCTCCACACCATCATCCTGGCCCACATCGCTTTCAACATCTCGTTCGTGGCGGTGGTGGTGAGGGCACGCATCGCCCAGTTCGATGATGCTCTCGAAGAAGCCGCCGCAGACCTGTACGCCACGCGGTGGCAGACTTTTCGCAAGGTGACGCTGCCTCTGATCGCACCGGGTGTGGCCGGCGGGGCCCTCCTCGCG
>DASUUP010000016.1:0-3915 GCA_036373995.1 Acidimicrobiia bacterium | reverse complement strand
GCACCCGTTGTCGTTGATGGAGTGGTATTCGTGGCCGCAGGCGACGGCTACGTCTACGCATTGGGGCCCTGACGGCCGGGGGCTCCATATGGTCGACAGATGCCGTCTACTCTTGATCGGGTAGCAGGAGGTTGTCGTGGTTGATCGGGTAGTTGGGCTCGATCCATATGTCCCCAGAGTTGCATCCGAGTGGGACCTGCACGCACCGGGCTCGCTTTGGCGGGCTATCACGGGCTCACTCGTGTTCGTCGACATCTCCGGGTTCACCAACCTCTCCGAGCGACTGGCCCGGCGGGGACGAATCGGAGCCGAAGAGCTGACCGGCGTCCTCAACCGGGTCTTCGGGCATATGCTGGAGATCGTCTTCCAGCGCGGTGGGTCACTCCTCAAGTTCGGTGGAGATGCCCTCCTCCTCCTCTTCGACACGGACGACCACGTGATGCAGGCGTGCGCGGCCACGGTGGAGATGCGCTCAGCATTGCGAGAGGCGTCCAGGGAGAAAACGTCGGTAGGGCGGATCAACCTGAAGATGTCATCGGGTATTCACACGGGCCCGATCGACTTCTTCCTGGTAGGCGACTCCCACCGCGAGCTCCTCGTAACCGGTCCGACAGCGTCTGTGACGACGGAGATGGAGGGAACCGCCGACGCTGGCGAAATCGTGGTGAGTCACGTGGTGAAGGAGGCGCTCCCAGCCGACTTCACCGGGGATGCCAAGGGCAACGGATGGCTCCTGCGCAAACAGAAGATCGCGCAGCCCGAATGCGGGCCGGTGGTCAGAGAATTCGGCGACGAGCCCGACCTGACCGTATATGTCCCCAGACGCCTTCGTGAGCAACTCCAATCTGGCATCGGCGACTCCGAGCACCGGATAGCGACGATCGGGTTCCTCAAATACAAGGGAATCGACGCGCTGCTATCAGCCGATGGGGCGGAGAGTGTCGGCAAGAAACTCGATGAACTCGTGAAGGTCGTACAGGCCGCGGTCGATGCCGAGGACATCACATTCTTGGCCTCGGACATCGATGCCGACGGTGGCAAGATCATCCTCGCGGCAGGTGTCCCGGCGAGCCAGCACGATGACGAAGGCCGCATGTTGCGCGCCGCACGTCAAATCCTCGACTCTGAGCTCGATCTCAGCGCCCGAATGGGGCTCAACCGCGGTCACGTCTTCGCCGGAGACGTGGGGAGCAATTTCCGCCGCACGTTCACTGTCATGGGGGACACGGTCAATCTGGCCGCCCGGCTGATGGCAGCCGCGGGGCCCGGCGCCCTCTATTCCAGTCCTGCGGTCCTAGATGAGGCTTCCACTCTCTTCCGAACCGAGGCCTTGGAGCCGTTCCACGTCAAGGGCAAGGACGAGCCTGTTCGCGCCTACCAGGTGTTCGAGGAGATTGGCGTCCGTCCACCGGAACTCAGTCACGACCTCCCTTTCCACGGCCGGGAGGCCGAGGTGGACATGCTCGTGTCGATCATCACCACGTGCGCCCGAGTCGGACGCGGCGGGATGATGACGGTCTCGGGAGAGACCGGAATCGGCAAGACGCGGCTCATCGCTGAGGTGCTGGAACGGTGCCCGGGTTTGGCAACTCTGATGATAAAGGCCGAGCCCAACGGATCGACCAACCCCTATTGGGCCTTCCGTGATCCGATGCGACGCAAACTGGGGATCGAGCGAGCCGACACCGAGACGATGTCCAAGGCGCTTGAGAAGGCGGTGGAGACGCTTGCGCCCGGAGTCCTGACGCTCGTCCCTCTTCTAGGCGACGTCCTCCACATCGACATCCCCGACAATGAGACGACGAGCGCAATCGACCCACGTTTTCGCCCTGACCGGACAGCCGATGCAGTCGTCGATCTCCTCACCGCGCTTCACAATGAACCGTTCGCGATCATCACCGAAGACGGCCAATGGCTCGACGACGCCTCCACAAACTTGCTTCGGCGAATCGGCACCGCTGCTGAGACGCGGCCTTGGACAACGATCGTCACGATCCGAGAATCCGAGGAGATCGACCACGAGAAGTTCGGAGACGAGATCGGGCTTGCGCCCCTCGACGACGAGACCATCCGCCAAATCGCCAACGAAGTAACCGCGGGCGCCCCGCTGCGACCCCATGAGCTGAACAACATCGTGACGCGGGTTGGCGGTAACCCACTGTTCCTCTCTGAGATTCTCAGCGTGATTCGAGAGACGGGCAACGCCGATGACATCCCCGACTCATTGGATGCGGTGGTCTCGACGCAGATAGACAGCCTTCCTCCGTTGGCCCGTCAGACGCTTCGCTATTCCTCCGTTCTGGGGACCAGCTTTCCGATCGACGTGCTGGACCGGTATCTCGCCATCGACGAAATGGAGATCGACAAGGCGACCCAAGCTGAGCTGTCACGGTTCCTCGACCGCGACGGTGAAACCCGGCTCAGGTTCAAGCATGCCGTCGTGCATGGGGTCGCCTATCGGGGACTCCCGTATCGCCGACGAAGAGAGCTCCACGAGCGGGCCGGCGAGGTTGTGGAGAGAATGAACTCCAAGAACCCGAACGTTTCTGCCGAGTTCCTCGCCTATCACTACTCAGAGGCAGGCCGCCATGAGAAGGCGTGGAGGTTCAGCCAGGTGGCGGCCGAGAAGGCAAAGGCCGCCTATGCGAATACGGAGGCCGCCACTCACTACGAACGAGCGCTCGACGCCGCGCGGTTCGTCCCGGACGCCGACCCGGAGGAGATGGCCCAGGCGTGGGTTCGATTGGGAGAGGTCCGCGAACTTGCGGGGCAAATGGAGATAGCGCGCGAAGCGCTGTCGCGTGCGTTGAAGGTGAAGGGTGATGACCCGATTACGAAAGCCGACCTACTACTCCGACGAGCCGGGACGTGGATGAACTCGGGCAATCTGACACAGGCGAAGCGGAATGTCTCGCTGGGCCAGCGAGCAGTAGATCCCCTAGACGATGAAACCGCCAATCGCATCAAAGCGCGGCTGGACGCTTTCGAATCCAGTGTGCACGCCGCAAGGGGCGACCCTGTGAGAGCCGCCGACGCCGCCCACGAGGCGATTGAGCGGGCCGAGAATGCAGCAGCGGAAGAAGCTCTAGCAAGGGCATACAGCGTGCTGGACTGGGCCAACTTCATGATGGGCGTCCAGGAGGAGCGTCACGGCCCGCGAGCCATCGAGATCTACCAGCGTCTGGGCTTGCTGGAACGGAGCGTCGGCGTGATGAACAACCTCGGCGCTTTCGCGTACTTCGAGGGGAATTGGGACCAGGCCGTGGACTGGTATCAGCAAAGCCTGGAGGCAGCTGAGAGGAGTGGGAACGTGCTGGAGGCCGCCCTCACGAGAACCAATATCGCCGAGGTTCGCATCGGCCAGAGACGGTTCGACGAAGCGAGTCGGCTCTTGCAGGAGGCTCGTCGTGTCTACGAGGCCTCGAAGGCCGACCACTATCTACCTCTGGTGAGCCTCCTCCAATGCCGCCTCGACCTGGCCGAAGGACCCGACGAGTCGACAGTTGCGACTCTCCGTGCCCTGTTGGAGAGCCAGCTACAGACGACGGGGGCTCAGTGGGTCAACGAGACAGCGGTTGCTCTGGGCGATGCACTCATTGCGGTAGGGATGACCGAGGAGGCTCTCGAGCTGGTCGACAGCAGGACCGTTCCGAATTCGCCGGGGTTGGCACGGGTTAAAATCAAGGCCTCGATCGAGCTCGGCAAGGACGCCGAGCTCGACGACCTGGTGCACGAAGCCGTCTCGGCTGCGCAGGAGTCTGGCGACCTTCTCGAGGAGTTGCACGTTCGTGAGCTCGAGATCGAGTCTGCCCGCGATTCGGGGATCGAGCCCGACCAAGAGGTCATCGACCGTGCCAACGCTCTTAGAGATCAGCTCGGGGTGATCGACGATCACCCCGAGCATTTGGTCTCTAT
>DASUUP010000015.1:0-16800 GCA_036373995.1 Acidimicrobiia bacterium | reverse complement strand
CCGACTGGCGCAGGAGGGGCGGGAAGTGGATAGCGAGGATGAGGTCGAATAGCCCATCGAATCTGAGCCCAGCGACCTGGGCGGTGTGAAATGACGCGAGCCCGGAAGCAACGTGACGGTGGTTTCGACTACAGGCGGAGTCTGTCATCTTCTCTGAGCGGTCGACACCCAAATAGGTCCCTGTGGTCAGTCGATCACAGATGTGAGAGGCAGCCACGCCATGGCCCGAGCCGAGCTCGAGGACTCTCGAAGCAGGATCGATCGACAGACATTGCACCATCCACTCTTGACGATCAGAACCTGCGGCCACGACGGGTCGACACGTTATCGGCCCATGCCTGCCATCCATCCGTGCTTCCGTTTGCTACGAATCAGGTGTGATGGATCCCATGCCTCGTGTCCTGGTCACCGGCGCCACCGGGTACATCGGTGGCCGCCTCGTCCCGAAGTTGCTGGAGATGGGATACGACGTGGTCTGTCTCGCTCGCACGCCTCAGAAGTTGGACGACGTCTGGTGGCGCGATCAGGTCGAGGTTCGCCAGGGGGATCTGCTCGACCCTCAATCGCTGGGACCGGTCCTTGAAGGATGCGACCGAGCTTTCTACTTGGTCCATTCGATGGAAGAGAAAGGAGCCGACTTTGGGGCGAGGGATCGTGAGGCGGCGTCCAACTTCGCGGCTGCTGCCGGCCGCTCAGATCTCCAGCGCATCGTCTATCTGGGTGGGTTGGGCAAGGGCGATCTGAGCCCGCATCTCGCCAGCCGTCAGGAGGTCGGTCAACTCCTCGCGGCTGGATCGGTGCCGGTGACGGAGTTGCGGGCCGCCGTGATCATCGGGTCGGGCTCGGTGTCGTTCGAGATGCTGCGTTATCTCACCGAGGTCCTACCGGTCATGATCACGCCGAAGTGGGTGCGGACCCGATGCCAGCCTCTCGCCATCGGCGACCTGCTCGAGATCCTCGTCGGTGCACTCAGCGACGAGGGCGGATCCATCGTGAGGGAGATCGGCGGCCCGGATCGACTCAGCTACGAAGAGATGATGCGGGTCTACGCCGAGATCGCCGGGCTGCCCCGGCGCTGGATCATCGCTGTTCCTGCGCTAACGCCCAGGCTGTCGAGCCTATGGATCGGGTTGGTCACACCCTTGCCAACTGCTGTGGCGAAACCGCTCGTCGACAGTCTCCGCGTCGAGGTGACGGTTTCTGACAACGCGTACGCCGAAGCTGGCACCGCCGGTTTGACGCCGTATCGGGAGGCTGTCGCTCGCGCCCTGCACAGCGAGAACGAGCACGAGATCCCCACCAGATGGTCCGGGGTCAGCGCACGTCCCGCCCTGCCCTATCCCTCCGACCCCGACTGGTCCGGCGGGACTCTTCAGATGGACACCCAGACCGTAGAGTCGTCCGGGTCCGCCAAGGACCTATTCGAGGTGTTCACGAGCCTCGGGGGAGAGGTCGGGTACTTCACCATGAACTGGGCATGGGGAATTCGCGGCCTGATCGACTCACTCGCCGGTGGCGTCGGCTTGCGAAGAGGGCGCAGGCATCCGAGAGAGCTGAGGACCGGAGAGTCTGTCGACTTCTGGCGTGTCGTTCGGGTCGTCCCCGATTCGACCCTGGAGCTATACGCCGAGATGAGACTTCCGGGAGAAGCCTGGCTCTCGTTCCAGGCCGACGACACCGGCTCAGGAAGTCGACTGACACAGACCGCCCTCTTCCGTCCCCGTGGCCTGCTCGGCCGGCTCTACTGGTGGGCCATGTTCCCATTTCACCTGGTCATTTTCAGACGCATGGCGCGACGGATCGCCCTTCGTGCCTCCGAGGCGCCTTGACGCGTCTACTCGTCGCGAAGCGAAAAGACGATCGTCTGGAGGTCGGTGAACTCGTCGATGCGTTGACGGCCCCAGCCGGTGTCGGTGCCGGCGGCTCCGCCGAACGGCTGGAAGGTCTCCCACGTGTCCGTGGAGTCGTTCACGATCACAGTGCCCGACCTGATCCGGTCCGCGTAGTAGAACGCCTTGGTCAGGTCGTTGGTGAACACAGCTGCCTGGAGACCGAGCCGTGTGCGATTGGCGACGGCGACGGCGTCCTCGTCGTCCCGCGCTGTCAAGATGGGTAGGACGGGCCCGAACGACTCTTCCTGGCTGACCATCGAGTCCTCAGGCACCCTGTCGATCACCGTGAACTCGTAGTAGAGGTCGGTGGGATACCCGGACGAGCGCTTGCCACCGACGAGGACCTCGGCGCCTCGCTCGACGGCGTCGGCCAGATGGCGGTCCATCTTCTCCGCCGTAGCCCGGTTGTTCAGCGGGCCCATGTTGGTGTTGTCGTCGAACGGGTCTCCGAGTCTGACTACCTCGGCCGCCTTCATCGTGGCTTCGACGAATTCGTCGTGGACGTCGTCGAGGACGATGAGTCGCTCGGTGGCGACACAGACCTGACCGGCGTTGTAGTAGGCGCCGTAGACGGCGGCCTCGGCCGCCTTCCTGATGTCGGCGTCGGCGGTGACGACTGTGGGTCCGTTCCCCGACATCTCCATGATCGACCGCTTCAGACCCATCTGAGACACGATCCGGGCTCCGGTGGCCGACGACCCCGTGAATCCGATGGCGTCGACTCCCTTGTGGGTGACCAGTGCCTCACCAATCTCGCCTGCCCCCGGGATGATCGAGATCGCACCCTTGGGGACGCCCGCTTCCTCGAAGACCTTTCCCATCTCGAGCAGAGCCCAACACGTGAACTCGGGCGGCTTGACGACCAGAGCATTCCCCGTCGCCAGACCCGGGCCGACGTACTCCATCGGGATCATCACAGGGAAGTTCCACGGAGTGATCGCCGCCCAGACGCCTACAGGGCGGTGGACGGTGAACATCCGTCTGGTCCGCTCGGTGGTGGGGATGAATTCGCCAGAGAGGCGCTTCACGTCCTCTGCTGCGATCTGGAAGTAGTCACCGGACTCGGCGATGTCGTCGATCGACTCTTCGGCGAACGGCTTGCCTTGCTCGATGGTGAGGATCCGGGCCACGTCTTCGATCCGCTCCTGCCAGAGGTCATAGACGCGGAGGCACAACTCGGCACGCTCGAATGCAGTCCAGTGCCGCATTTCGTCCGTCGCCTCGCGAGCGGCCGACACCGCCCGATCGATGTCGGCCTGCGATGCCTTGGGCACGTTGTAGATGTGCTCGCCGGTCACCGGCGAGTCGACTTCGTAGTGATCGTCGCCGGTGCCGTCGGTCCATTCACCGGCGATGAAGAGTTTCAGATCCTCAGCCATGGACCGAAAGGTAACGCCCTCTCGAAGTCTGTGCAGTGGCCAAGTCCCGGGGCACCTGTAGTCTTTCCCCCCAGTTCAGAAGGAGTGAGATGGGCCTGCAGGGAACCAGGACTTCCGAATGGTTCGATCGCGCCTCGGCGAAGCTGATAAATGGCGTCTCCAGCCAGTTCAGGTACTGGGGGGACGACGACACACTCGTCATAGACCGTGGTGAGGGTGGACATGTCTTTGACATGGACGGGAATCGGTACATCGACTACCAGTGCGGGTTCGGCCCGATCATCCTCGGCCACGCCGACGAATCCGTTGTCGCCGCCGTCACCCAGGCGGCCGCCGAGGGGACGACCTTCGCCATGTCGCAGAAGCGAGAGGTCGAGGCTGCGGAAACCGTCATGCAGGCCCTGGGTTGGGCGGACCGGATGCGTTTCACCAACACCGGCACCGAGGCCACGATGCATGCCATCCGCCTCGCCCGTGGGTTCACCGGAAGAGACCTCGTCGTCAAGTTCGAGGGCCAGTACCACGGTGTCCACGACTACGTCATGTTCTCCACGGCCGGCGTGTCGCCAACCGGTCTTGGCTCGCGCTTCAGGCCAGTGCCCGTACAGTCGAGCTCGGGCATCCCCGACTCAATTCGCACCTACATCCGGACACTCCCGTTCAACGACCTCGACTTGGCACGCCGTCTCTTCGCCGACGAAGGCCGGCGGATCGCAGCCGTCATCGTCGAGCCGACGTTGGGCAATGCTTTCGGCTTCATGCCCGTCGACGGCTTCCTCGGCGGTCTCCGTGACCTGTGCGACGAGTCGGGCTCGGTGCTCATCTTCGACGAGGTGAAGACCGGCTTCCGTATCGCCACGGGTGGAGCGCACGAGTACTTCGGCGTCGCCCCCGACATCGGGACCTACGCCAAAGCGATGGGCAACGGGTTCCCGGTTGCGGCCATCGCCACCCGGGGCGAGCTCGTGGAAGGTTGGAAACAGGGTGGCATCGCCCAAGCCGGCACCTACTCGGGCAACGGCGTAGCCGCCGCCGCGGCCAATGCCACTGTCACCCAACTGCTGACGGGCGAGCCTCTCGCCCGGGTGGAGAAGGTCGGGACGGCCCTGATGGAAGGTCTGGGTCGCATCCTCGCCGACAAAGGCGTCGATGGGCAGGTGACGGGTCACCCAGCGATGTTCTCGATCTACCTCGGCGAAGGAGAGCCCAAGGAGTTCCGGGACAGCGCCGGTCACGACCACGACCTCTACGAGGACATCTGCATGAAGATGATCGGCAAAGGCGTCATGCCCTGCCCCGACGCTCTCGAGCCCTGGTTCGTGTGCGCCGCCCACACCGACGAGGACGTTGCTACCACGCTCCTAGCGTTCGAGGAGTCCTTGGGAGAGGCCCTCAAATAGCGGCGATCCGTCGGGCCACGCCCGCTGAACGGAACGCCCTGCTCGAGACCGAGGCGGCAACGAACGAGCCACATCGTTCTACCGGAGCCTGGGCTTCGAGGTCGAGGAGTCGGTCTGGATGGTGGCCTATCTAGGCTCGGCTTCATGACTCGTGTCGCAGTATCCGGTGCAGGTGGGAATCTCGCCGGTCCCATCATCACCGCTGTATCAGAGGCCGACGACCTCGAGCTCGTCGCTCTCTACAACCCGAACCGGTCGGGACAGGAGATCTCCGGGGTGACAATCATCGGCGACGCATCGTCGGTCGAGGCCGACGTGGTGATCGAAACCGCGCATCCCGATGTCGTGTTCGAGAATCTCGAGGCGTGGCGTGACGCCGGGTCGGCAGCCGTGGTCGGAACGTCAGGGTTCACATCGGAACGGCTCGACCAGCTTCGGTCGATGTGGGGCACAGACACACCGTGCCTGGTGGTGCCCAACTTCTCCATTGGCGCCGTGCTCATGATGCGGTTCGCTACCGAGGCAGCAGGCCACTTCGAGGCAGTCGAGATCATCGAGCGGCATCACGCCACGAAGCCCGATGCCCCCAGCGGAACATCGCTGGCATCGGCGATGGGTGTGAGCAAGGCCGGGGGCATCTCGTCGGAGCTATCCGAGGAGATCGTCGACGGCGCCCGTGGGGCATCGGTAGAGGGCGTTCGCGTCCACTCCTTGCGTCTGCCAGGCGTCATCGCCCAACAAGAGGTCGCCCTGTCCAACGCTGGTGAGGTGCTGTCGATCGAGCACCTATCGACCAGTTATGACTCGTTCGCAGCGGGGGCCGTGCTCGCCGCCCGAAAGGTGGGCGGGTTGAGCGGCGGAATGCACCTCGGGCTCGACAACGTGATGGACTGAGCAAACCCGCGACACGCCGCCTCATCGCATCATCGAGTCCGAGCGGCCCGGCCCGAGCGCCGCCGAGGTGGTCGCCTGTCGAAACGACTGAGCCTTCGGTGGGTTTGAGCCGGCTCCTCCAATAGGCTCCGAGCATGGCCAAGATCCACGGTGGGCAGATAATCGCCCGCGCTCTCAAGAACGAAGGCGTCGATACCCTCTTCACCCTGACCGGTGGTCACATCGTCCCCATCCTCGATGGGTGTTTCCAGGAGGGCATCGACATCGTCGACGTCCGCCACGAGCAGACCGCGGCCCATGCCGCCGAGGCGTACACCAGGCTCACCGGTCGGCTGGGCGTGGCCGCGGTGACCGCCGGCCCCGGTGTCACCGACACCATCACCGGAGTGGCCACGGCCCATTACGGCGGGACGCCGATGCTTGTGATCGGTGGTCGGCATCTGATCCGACAGGAGCTCAAGGGGGGGCTTCAGGAGATGGATCACACCCGGATGTTCCACTCCATCACCAAGTGGGCGGCGACCGCATGGCAGGTCGACCGACTAGCCGATTACATCTCGACGGCGGCCAGGCACGCCTTTGCCGGTCGTGGCGGACCGGTGTTTCTCGACATCCCCATGGATGTTCAGTTCGACATGGTGGAGGAGTCGGCCCTCCGGTTCCCCACCGACTACCGGCAGAGTGCCGGGTTCGGTGCCGACGGCGCAACCCTCGATGAGATCATTTCCCTACTGAGCGGTGTCGAGAAGTTGATGATCTTCGCCGGTGCCGGAGCGCGCTCCGGGGGCGAGAATCGTCTCGCCGACCTGGCCGAGATCCTCCAGGCTCCGACCTACGTGAACAGCCGGGCGCGGGGCTCGCTCGCGTACGGTCATCCCCTTCTCGGCAACCATGTTCGCTCCAAGGCCATGGCCGAGGCCGACGTCGTCCTCGCCCTCGGTGTCGACTGGGACTTCCGTACCTCTTACGGCGACAAGATCGCTTCTGACGCGACCGTGATCCAGGTCGACGGTGACGCCGCCAAACTCGGATGGAACCGACCCGCCCACATCGCGGTCGTGGCCGACCCGATGACCGTCGTGTCTCAGCTCGTCGACGCAGCCGATCAGGTGAAGCGGACCGACACACCGGTGTGGACCAAGGAGATCATGGAAGCTGAAGCGGCGAAGGTCGCTGAGGCCCAGGAGGCGGCGGCCGACGACTCGTCCCCGGTCAGACCGCAGCGTTTCGCCAAAGAGGTCGCCGAGTTCTTTGGCCCCGATTCGATCGTCTCGGTCGACGGTGGTGACATCGTTTCGACCACGGCCCGGTGGTTGCAGACCTCGACTCCCGGCCACGTCCTCGACCCCGGCCCGTTCGGCACCCTGGGGACGGGTGCCCCGTATGCGATCGCCGCCAAGAAGGTGTTCCCCGACAAGACCGTCGGGGTGGTATTCGGCGATGGTGGGTTCGGTTTCAACGGCATGGAGTACGACACGATGGTGCGTCTCGATCTGCCCATCATCGGCGTCGTCGGTAACGACGGCGTCTGGTCCAACATCAAGACTTTCCATCGCATGGCATATCCCGACCGTCTGGTCGCCACCGACCTGGGGGTCCGGCCGTATCACGAGATGGTGAAGGGTCTGGGTGGCTACGGCGAGTTCGTCGACGATCCCGCCGAGATCCAACCCGCACTCGAGCGGGCCAGGGAGTCCGGCCTTCCCTCGCTCGTCAACGTCCACATCGCTGAGACGATGCGGATGTCCTCCAACTACAGCCAGTAGGCCGCCTCTCTCCTCCTGAGGTGACTAGTCCAGTGCTCCGGGGTCGTCGGGGACGTCGACGGCGTATTGTTCGAGGACTTCGAGGGGGACGATGTCGAGGGAACGCTCGTGAGTCGATGCGAGGACGACCGGGGCGGCCACACCGTCTTCATGTGCTCGGAGCCAATTGGGTGCCGTGACACACCAGCGGTCTCCCGCCTTCAGCCCGGGGAACTGGTACATCGGCATCGGGGTGGTCAGATCGTTGCCGATCGAGGCCTGGTGGTCGAGGAACTCCTGGGTCATCACCGCGCAGACGGTGTGGCTTCCGACGTCGCCTGGGGCGGTGCGACAGCTCCCGTCGCGGAACCAGCCGGTCAGGGGATCGACCGAGCATTCCTCGAGTTCCTGGCCAAGGACGTTGAGTTCCGGCATGCGCGTAATTATCGCTTCAGAGGAATGACACCGTCAGACCGCCGATGATGAAGCAGTAGACAGCAAATGGGATCAGCCCGATTCGACGCAGAGACGCCAGGAGGACGGCGATGGCGGCGTATCCAGATATCGCAGCGACCACCAATCCCATCGCGAGGTTCCACCCGGACGTGCCTGCTTCGAACAGTGCGGGCAGCGAGATGAGCCCTGCGCCCGCGATCGCCGGTATGCCGAGCAGAAACGAGAACCTGGCCGATTGGGTGGGCTCGAAGCCTTGTGAGTTGGCCGCGCTGATCGTGATGCCTGATCTCGAGATTCCAGGGATCAGAGCAAAGGCCTGGGCGACACCCACTACCAGCGCATCCGGGATCCTCCCCTCGATCAGCTGACGGGCTCCTCTCGCGAAGAGCTGGCCGATGACGAGGATCACACCGGTGGCGATGAGCGCGAAGCCCACCTTGGTGACGTCCTCCTGGAGGTTCTCGATCTGATCCCGCAGCGGGAGCCCGACCACGGCCGGGATCGTCCCGACCCCGACCAGGACGGCGATCTTGCGGCCTTCGGGGTTGTCGCGGAAGCGAACGACCTTCAGCAGATCCTCCCGGAAGTAGACGATGACGGCCAGGAGAGTGCCCAGATGGAGAACCGCCGACACGGCGAGACTGGGCGGAGCGATGTCGAACCCGAGGGCGTCGAGAAACTCGGGAACGATTACGAGATGCCCCGACGACGAGATGGGCAGGAACTCGGTCAGACCCTGGACCAGGCCCCAGATGATGGCGGCGAGCACGCCGGCACGGTAGCGGTCAGCCCGTCGCGATCAGGACCGCCAGGCGGGCGTCGGCCGCGGCGAGAGCCACTTCGGCCGACGACTCAGCGGGAACGGCAACGCCACCGTCGGCGGCATCGAAGGGGTCGTCCGAACCAGGATGGGCAACCACTCCTTCGACTTCGGTACCAGTGTCGAGAAGCACGAGACGCACTCGATCGCCGGCTTGCGCCCCGTCGGGAAGCGTCACGCCGACCACCCACCATCCCGCCGGAACCGTCGTCTCGACATCACCGACATCGCTGGCGAGCACCGGGTCTCCGACCATGATGGGGCGTTTGGCGATCGAGCCCAGCTCTGTATCTTCGAGGAGATCTGCAGGCACGGACCGGGACTCGGTGTTCGACGAGTCGATGACGTCACCGGGTGCGATCGCCACTGTGGCAAAAGGATGGTCGACGGTGGGATCGGGGCCAAGCTCGATGTAGGCCGCGATCGCTGCGACGAGGAGAACCAGTACCCACCGCCCCCAAGGCAGCGGCTCGAACCACAGCATGGGTCCGAAGGTACGTGTTTGAAAGAGTGGTTAGAAGGGTGTCGTCAGTCGGAGTCCGATGAGGAAGACGACGCCGGGCTCGAGACCGCCTTGGCCGAAGCTTTCTTCTCGGGCTTGCCGGGCTTGCCAGATTTGTCGCCGTTGCCCGACTCGCTCGCGGTCTTCGTCGAGGCCGCTTTGGAGTCGGTTGCGTAGAACCCGCCCCCCTTGAACACGATGCCGCGGGCGTGGAAGACCTTCTGCAGGTCACCGCCGCACACCTTGTGCTTCTTCAGGGGCTTGTCCGAGAACGACTGGAAGACTTCGAAGTTCTCCCCGCAGTTCTTGCAGACGTATTCGTACGTGGGCATCGTGGATCGACCGCGCTTTTTGGTTAGGTGAGACGCAGCATTTTAGAACCGGCCCGCTCGCACTTCCATTCCACACACCTCAATAAGATCGACACCAATGTCTTGGGGAATCGCACTGGCCGTCGCAGCCGCATACGTCGTGGGAAGCATCGACTTCGCGGTGATCGTGGCCCGCATGCATGGCGTCGACATCCACGAGGTGGGGAGTGGCAACCCCGGAGCGTCCAACGTGATGCGGTCGGTCGGCAAGCTCGCCGGAGCGATGGTGTTGTTGGGAGACACCGTGAAAGGCGTGGTCGGTGCCGCCATGGGGATGGTCGCTTCCGGGACCGCCGATCCGCAGATCGAGTGGGCCTTTCTGGCGGGCTTCGCCGCCGTCGTGGGTCACTGCTATCCGATTTTCCATCGTTTTCGTGGTGGCAAGGGCGTGGCTACAGGGCTAGGGGTTCTCTTCTTCACAGTCCCGCTGATCGGTGCGATCACCATCATTGGATGGGCGATCCTCGTGAAGCTGACCAAGACTGCATCCATCTCCTCGCTAATCATGGTGCTGGTCTCGGTACCCCTGGCGATCTGGCAGGGTGTCAGTGGGATGAGCCTCGTTTGGCTGGCGGCCACCATCGTCTTGGTCTTCTGGCGCCACAGAGGCAACATCCAAAGAGTCCTTCGAGGAAGCGAAGAGAAAGTCCAAACGTGAGCATCGAAGTCGCAGTGATCCCGGCTGCCGGACGGGGAACCCGCATGAGACCGGCCACCAGGGTCGTACCCAAGGCGCTGATCACCGTTGTCGATCGTCCCGCCATCCAGTACGCAGTCGAAGAGGCAGCCCGGGCCGGAGCCAAAGAGGCTGTCGTAGTCGTCGACCTCGAGGCAGGGCATCTCATCGCTCAGCACTTCAAGACCGGCGGCTCGCTGCCTGGTCTCGAGGACATCAGGGTTAGGCCCGTCGTCCAGGAGGAGCCGCTGGGGCTCGGCCACGCCGTCTACGAGGCTGCAGAGATGGTGGGGGACCGGCCCTTCTTCTGTCTTCTCTCCGACAACATCGTGCGGCCCGGTCACGATGTGCTCGAGGAGATGGCTGCGGGGAGCAACGACGGTGAGGTCTCGGTGATGTGCCTGCGCCGCTACTCCGACGAGTTCCTCGACAAATACGGGTTCGTGATCCCCACCTCCGATGTGAAGGACGGCTACCTCGACGTCGGTGGGGCAGTGGAGAAGCCCGGCATCGACGACGCCCCGTCGAATCTCGGCCTGGTCGGCAGATACCTGTTCACGCCAGAGGTCTTCTCGATCCTCAACAAGACCGATCCGGGTTTCGGTGGCGAGATCCAGCTGACCGACGCCATCAACGAGCTGGGGCGACGGGGTCGTCTGCGTGGGTTCGTGGCGGAGACCGATCTCCTCGACACCGGGACCCCTGAGGGCCTTCTCCAGGCGACCAGGGTTCTGGGGAGTCACCAGTTCGGCGAGGAAGTTTTCGAAGCGTGAGGCTGATCGAGGAGGTCCGAGGCCGGATCATCTCCACGGTCCGCCCCACACCACCTGAGACCGTCGATCTCAACCGGGCGATTGGCCGTGTCCTCGCCCAACCGGTGGTGGCGCCTCATGATGTGCCCAGCTTCTCCAACTCGGCGATGGACGGTTTCGCCGTTCGGGCTGCAGACGTCTCGTCGCCTGGCGTCGTGCTCGAGATCCTCGAGGATGTCGCCGCCGGCCAGACCGCCACCGCAGTGGTTGGGGAGGGGCAGGCGATCAAGATCATGACCGGCGCCCCGATGCCCGAAGGGGCCGACACCGTCGTGCGGGTGGAGGAGACCGAGGAGGAGTCGGGAAAGGTTCGCATCGCCACGGCCCCACCAAAAGGGACATCGGTGCGCCCGCCCGGGGGCGACGTTGCCGCCGGGTCAACGGTGTTCCCCGCAGGTGTGAGACTCACCGAGCCGCACATAGGTGTACTGGCCACCATCGGTGTGGTCTCCTCGACCGTGGCCACAAGGCCGCGCGTCGCCGTCATGTCGACCGGCGACGAGCTGGTGCCGCCGGATACCGAGACACTGGCGCCGGGGATGATCCGGGACTCCAACCGCCCCATGCTCCTCGAGCTCGTGGCGGCGGCGGGCGCTCAGCCGATCGACATGGGTCGCATTCCCGACGATGCCGATTCGCTGCGGGCCGCCGTGGGTGAAGCCGCTGCCACTGCCGACGCCATCGTCTCCTCGGGTGGGGTGTCCATGGGAGAGTTCGATGTCACCAAGCTGGTCCTGCGTGACGAGGCCGACGTCGAATTCTTCCCGGTGGCCATGAAGCCAGGCAAGCCCCAGGGCTTTGGGACCGTCGGCGGATCTCCCTTCTTCGGCCTTCCGGGCAACCCGGTGTCTGTGCTGGTGTCGTTCGAGCAGTTCGTTCGCCCGGCGCTGCTCAAAATGCAGGGCGCTAAGGCACTGCTCCGGCCGCGTGTCATGGGCACTGCCGGGGAAACTCTCGAGTCCGACCCGGCGAAGGAGGAGTTCATTCGAGTCCGGTTCGATGGTTCGACCATCCCACCGACGGTTGTTCGCACCGGTGGCCAGGGCTCACACGTCCTCTCGGGAGCGGCGAACGCCGACGCCTTTGCCGTCCTCCCGCGCGATGTGGCGAAGGTCGAAGCGGGTGAACCGGTCATCCTCGAGTTGTTTCACGCTCTCGAGACGAGGGAGATCGTGCGTGGCTGATCGTGAGCTGACTCATCTCAACGAAGAGGGCGAGGTGCACATGGTGGACGTCGGCGGGAAGCCCGTCACGAAACGAACAGCAGTTGCCGAAGGGTTCGTCGCCATGCCCTCCGACCTCGTCGGACGGTTCTTCTCGGGTGACCTCCCCAAGGGAGATGCCGCCGCCGTGGCACGCGTTGCCGGCATCACGGGAGCCAAGAAAACCTCGGAACTCGTGCCCCTCTGTCATCCGATCCCTCTCGATTCGGTGGAGATTTCCCTGGAGCCGGCTGGGCATGGCGTGGCGATCACGGCTACGGTTTCCTGCACAGGCCGAACCGGGGTCGAGATGGAAGCCATGACGGCGGTCTCGGCAACGGCGCTCACCATCTATGACATGGTCAAGGGTGTTGAGCGCGGTGTGACAATCGAGTCGGTTCGCCTTCGCATGAAGGAGGGGGGTCGGACCGGAACATGGGAACGCCCCGAGGGTCGTTGATTGGTGACCCACTCGAGAGCTACGCTTCGCGAGCGGACGGAGATAACTGACAATGGATACACCCCTCATCATTGCGGCGCTGATCATCGTTGCCATCTGGGCTGTGTATCTCCTCCCTACGATCTTCGGGGAGCGAGGCAGCACCTCGATCAACTCCACTGAGGAATTCGACCGTTGGTCCCATTCGATGGCGCACGTGCAAAAGCACTCCGCCGCCGACCTCGCAGCCAGCCACAAGGACCAGATCCGTACCCGTAGGCGCCGCACTCTGACTGCCCTGGCTGTCCTCGCCGCCGCCTGCTTTGGCGCTGCAGCCTTCGTCGGGTCTGTCGCCTGGCTCCTGGGCGGCCTGTTCTTCAGTTCACTCATCATCCTTTACGCCGCCGTTCTCGCTCAGATGAAGCAGCGTCGGCTCCAGCGCCTCAAGGTGACTCACGTGTCTGAGCGTCCCACCGAGTGGGAAGAGCCTCAGGTGCGAGTCATCGCCAATTGACGTCCGGTCTCTCGGACGAGGTTCGCAAGATCCTCGATGCGCGGTTTGCAGCGCGCGAGAAGGCGATCATCGAGTCGCGCAAGGTGATCCGGGCCGCGGCCAATGCCATCAGGGCGCTGCACCGGTCTGAGTGGGACGGGGCCGAGCAACTGATTTCGGAATCGGGCAGACGTCTGTCCACCATCAACGACGCCATCGCCGAACAGCCTGAGCTCGTCACCCACGGAGTGGTCGTGGACGCGGCCAAGGAATACGCCGAGGCGCGAATCACTCAGGCCGTCTTCACGGGGGCCGAGCTCCCAGGGTTCGCCGACCTCGAGATCGACCCGGTGCCCTATCTCCACGGGCTCGGTGAGGCTGTGGGCGAGATGCGTCGTCGGATGCTCGACCTCCTGCGGGCGGAGCAGCTCGAGGAGGCCGAGTCCCTGCTTGTGATGATGGACGACTTCGTCGACCAGTTGGCGGAGGTGGACTATCCCGATGGCATGACCAACGGTCTGCGCCGGACCACTGATGTCGCCCGTTCACTGGTCGAGCGTTCCCGTTCCGACCTCACCGCGACCGTCGTCCAGGAGCGGCTCCGCCGCGATCTGCGCGGCTCGACGTCCGACGCGTAGAGCCCCCCTGGCCCCGGGCCCCGGGTTCTCTCGTCGTTCAGATACGCGCCCGGACTAGGCCGTCGAGACGGCGAGGACGTGGCCTTCGATGTTGAGAGGCATCAACAGAGTCGTCGCAGACGGTCGGACGGCTCGTGAGCGTCTCACTAACCTCGATTCCATGCAACTGGATGGCGTCCGTTTGGAGCAGGTCGGTCGTGTCGCCACGGTGACGCTGGCCCGACCCAAGAAGCGCAACGCCCTGAGTCTCGAGATGCTGCGCACCGTGATCAAGGCGTTCGAGGCGGTGCCGGCCGATGCAGGAGTGGTGATCTTGGCAGCAGAGGGACCCGCCTTCTCCGCCGGCCACGACATGGCCGAGATGATCGACCGACGGGATGACTTCTACTCCGAGCTCTTCGACACATGCACCCGGATGATGGAGGGAATACATGGCCTTCCCCAGCCGGTGATAGCCAAGGTGCAGGGTGTGGCCACCGCCGCCGGCTGCCAGCTGGTCGCCTCATGCGATCTGGCGGTCGCATCCGAGGACGCTTGGTTCGCCACGCCTGGAGTGTCGATAGGTCTGTTCTGTTCCACGCCTCTCGTTCCGGTCAGTCGCGCCGTTGGGCACAAGAGAGCGATGCAGATGCTCCTCACCGGCGAGGCGATCTCGGCCCGCCAGGCGGTTGAGTGGGGCTTGATCAACCAGGCGGTCCCGGCCGAGGAACTCGACAGCGCCGTCGACGAGCTTGCCAACAAGATCCTCCGATTCTCCGCCAAGACCATCGCCACCGGCAAGCAGGCTTACTACGCCCAGTCCGAATTGCCGGAGACGGCGGCCTACGAGATCACCGAGCCGATCATGGCTGACAATGCAGCCCGCGACGACGCCCAAGAGGGCATGAGTGCCTTCTTGGAAAAACGTGACCCCGTCTGGCCCGACCGTACGTGAGCAAGGTCTACCGAACCGAACTGACCCCCCTGTCCTTTCTCGAGCGCGCTGCCATTGCGTTCGCGGAGAAGACTGCCATCTCCCACGGCGACCGGTCTCTGAGCTACGGGGAGATGGCCAGGATCACAATCCGTGCGGCCCGAGCGCTAGAGGCGAGCGGCGTTGGCAAGGGCGATCGCGTGGCCTTCCTCTGTCCCAACATCCCCGAGATGCTCATCGCTCATTTCGCGGTGCCGCTCCTTGGGGCGGTGCTGGTGGCCGTGAACACCAGGTTGTCGCCCGAGGAGATCCGGTACATCCTCGACCACTCTGGTTCCAGGGTCCTTGTCGGGGACTCCGAGCTGCTGGCCAGGTTGGCGCCGATCGTCGACGACCTGCAAACCATCGAAGAGATCGTCTCCATCGACGAGACGGGCACCGACGTCGGCTTCAGCGCCACTCCATGGGACGACTTCGTCGAGAGGGGAAGCGATGAGCCGCTCCCGTGGACCGTCGACGACGAGGAGCGGACCATCTCGATCAACTACACCTCGGGCACAACGGGCCGGCCCAAGGGTGTGATGTACACCCACCGGGGGGCGTACCTGAACGCTCTCGGAGAGATCATCCACTCACGGCACACTCCGGAGTCGGTGTATCTGTGGACCCTGCCCATGTTCCACTGCAATGGGTGGTGCACCACCTGGGGGGTCACCGCTGTCGGCGGTACCCACGTCGGTCTCCGGGCAGTCGACTCCGGGGAGATCTGGCGTCTGATCGACGAGCTGGGGGTCACCCATCTCAATGCAGCCCCCACCGTGTTGATCGGTCTGGTGAACGACCCGTCGGCTCATTCCCTCGAGCGCCCGCTGACCGTGACGACGGCCGGGGCGCCTCCGTCTCCTTCGTTGATCGAGAACCTGAGTGGGCTCGGGGCCAATATCGTCCACGTGTATGGGCTGACCGAGACATACGGGCCGCACACGGTCTGTGAGATCCAACCCGGATTCGAGGACCTGTCTCCCGCCGATCGAGCCCGGTTCCTGTCACGGCAAGGAGTGTCCTATGTGATCGCCGACCCGACCCGCGTCGTCGACGACTCGATGGGTGACATCGATCAGGACGCGGAGGCGATGGGGGAGGTGGTGATGCGTGGCAATAACGTCATGAAGGGCTATTTCGACAACGAGGAGGCCACCGAGATCGCTTTCCAGGGTGGCCACTTCCACTCGGGGGACGTTGCGGTGTGGCATCCCGACAACTACATCGACCTTCGGGACCGATCGAAGGACATCATCATCTCCGGTGGGGAGAACATCTCGACGATCGAGGTGGAGCGCTCGATCGTGTCGCATCCCGCAGTGCTCGAATGCGCGGTCGTGGCCATGCCTCATGAGAAGTGGGGGGAGCGACCCAAGGCGTTCGTGACGCTCAAGCCGGGGGAGTCGGTCGATCCGGCTGAGATCATCGAGCACGTCCGCTCCCAACTCGCCCGCTTCAAGGCGCCGGACGAGGTCGAGGTGGTTGACCAGCTCCCGAAGACGTCGACCGGCAAGATCCAGAAGTACGTGCTCCGGGACAAAGAGTGGGCCGGGTACGATAAGCGCATCCACTGACCGATTGGGCGCTGCAGGTCTGTTGGGCCGGTCAACCCGCTGAGCGGGACATTCCGCCCAATCGATCTGGTCTGGGTCCGGGTCACCGGTAGAATCCACGTCTCCCGCAGGGGCTGTAGCTCAGTTCGGCAGAGCACCTCGTTCGCAACGAGGGGGTCACGGGTTCAAATCCCGTCAGCTCCACCATTTGCCCTGGTCAGAGGGTCTTCTGACCGCGTAGCCTGCTCGCTGGATCGACGATCCTGAGGTCTCGCGCTCCACAGGCGGCCCACAAGACTCCGGCTTCGAAGCACCTCATTTTCTGCGAGGTGCTTTCTCACGGCGTCTCTCGCCACTTCACGGACGGTCCGGCGCGCCCACATGACTCTGGGCCAAAGACTCGAGAATTCGTGCCCGATCGACGATAATGTGGGTATATCACCCCAGCTGCTTCGGTGGTTGGGTGCGAGACCCGCTTCGGCGGGTCTCTGCGCGTTCGGAGCTCACCATGACTCCGGCTTTCGGAATTCACCAGCGGCATCCCGCATTGTTCCAGGGAGTTGGCACTGGCCT
>DASUUP010000014.1:0-7339 GCA_036373995.1 Acidimicrobiia bacterium | reverse complement strand
GTAGTCGGCCACTGATCCCAGCGTAGGCCAGCGCCTCCCGGACCCTTTTCCCAGCCTTACTTGCATCGGAGAGCTCCCCACCCGCATCTCGGCGCATTGCCTCCGCAACAGACATACATCCCGAGCAGACAAGTCATCGTCACGAAAACGCAACGCTGTGCATGTCGTAACGACGAGGCTATCTTGCGCACGGCGAGGGAAGAAGATGCTCGATATCCGATTGCTGGGGTCGCCACAGGTGACAGTCGACGGTGTGGCCGTGGATGTCGACACCCGCAAGGCGATTGCGATGCTGGCCTACCTCGCAATCGAGACCTCCGCGGAACGGGACACCCTGGCGGCACTCTTTTGGGCCGACTCGCCCCCTGATCGTGCTCGAGCCACACTGCGGCGAACCCTGTCGGCGCTACGTGGCGGTGTCGGTGAGGACGCCATAAGCGCCGACCGGAACCGGGTCGAGCTCACGGACGCCCATACCTCCGACATCGACGAGTTCGTCGCCGCCATCGAGTCGACCGCAAACCATGGCCACGAGCCCAACGACGTCTGTGATCGGTGTATCGAGCCGCTGACTCGTGCTGCCGGCCTGTATCGCGGGGATTTTCTCGGGGCATTTGCGGTGAGAGATGCTCCAGAATTCGAGGACTGGGCACGACCTGTGACCGAATCTCTCCGGCTCCGGGCCGGGGAGGTGTACCAACGGCTGGCGATGGCACATGCCTCGGTGGGCGACTACAGCGCCGCCATCGACGTCGCCGGTAGCTGGGTCAGCTTGGACGAGCTACACGAGCCGGCGCACCGTCTGTTGATGCTGCTCAACGCCTGGGCTGGAGACCGTCCGGGAGCCATCCAGGCGTACCGCGACTGCGTAGCCATCCTGGACCGAGAGCTGGGTGTCTCCCCTCTAGAGGAGACCACCGAGCTGTTCGAGGCCATCCTCGACGAGGACCTCCCACCAGCACCAGGGGTCCGCCGTCGAGTAAAGACGGTGAGGTCGACCCGGTCACCGGTCACGACCGAGATGATCGATCGGCGCGAGGAAGTCGAAGCCCTTGGCCGATCGATCGAGGCCGCTCGGTCACGGAGCCAACTGTGCGTGATCACCGGCGACTCCTGGATGGGAAAGACACGTCTGGTCGAAGAGGTCACGGATCAGGCGCGCACCTCAGGGTTCGCCACGGTCGCCGGCCGGGCTTTCAGAGCCGAGACCAAGCTTCCCTACGGGGTTGCCACCCAATGGCTGAAACAGCTCACAGACGTCCTGGACGGGACATCCCTCAACCTGGCTCCATGGGTCCGGCAGGAATTGGCCCGACTCGACCCGAAGCTCGCACCCGGGGAGGTGGGCTCAAACTCAGAGCGCTTCGGACAGCTTCGACTTCGTGAAGCATTTCTCGAGCTGGTTCGAACGACAGGATCACAGCGCCCGCTGGTCATGTCGATCGATGACGCGCAATGGATCGATTCCGTCTCCGCATCCCTCATCTCCTATCTCCAGCGCCGACTCGACAACACGCCGGCTCTGGTTGTGCTCGCGGCGAGACAGGAAACCAGTCTCCACCCTGCCATTCGGGAGATGGTCGGAACCGCCGACACCGTCCTGCATCTCGAGCCGCTCCAGGCTGCGGATATAAGCTCGGAGTATCCAAATGCAGAGGTCGCGAGTGTGATCGCGGCCACCGGAGGAGTGCCTCTCCTGGTACGAGAAGCGCTCGAGTCCGGTTCGGTCGCCCCCGACTCGGCAAGCGTCACCCGATACATGGAGACACGGCGGCAGCGCCTGAGCGACCTCAGCCGTCAGGTTCTCGCCGCAGCCGCCGTGCTGAATGGGATGTGCGACGCTCCGCTTCTCCGCGACACCAGTGGTAGAACCGACGACGAGATAGTCGACGCCGTCGAAGAACTGATTTCGGCGGGTCTGCTGCGGGAGGAGTCAGACGGGTTGCTCGGTTTCACCCTCGACGTCCTGGAAACCGTCACTTATGAATCGACGTCACTCATCCGTCGCCTTCTGCTTCACAGGCGCGCCGCCGATGCCCTGCAATCCAGAGCCAGGTCGCGCAGCGATGCCCGTTTGGCCAGCGCCACCGCCAGACATCTGCGGGCAGCCGGCAATGACGAGGCTGCCGAGTGGTATCGGCTGTCGGGGGACCTGACCCGTGCGATCTTCGCCAACGACGAGGCCGTGTCGGCCTACGAGACCGCCATCGCCCTGGGGCATCCCGAAGTCGGATCCATCCGCTTGGCCCTCGGCGAGCTAGCCATGGCGAGAGGCGACTACGAAACCGCCAAGAGAGAGCTGAGAGCCGCCGCTTCCCAGACCACCGGTCCCGAACTCGCGGTTGTCGAGCATCGGATCGGGGACCTCAACCGCATCCTCGGCCGGTTCGAGCTGGCGGAGGAGAGCTTTGTACGCTCCCGTGCCGATCACCCCAACCCGGCTGATCTATACGCCGACTGGGCTTTGCTCGACCACCGGACCGGAGATACCGATTCGGCGATCGCATTCGCCCTCCTCGCTCTGGAGGCAGCTGGGGACGCAGACGATGAAGAGCTGCTCGCTCGTGCGCTGAACATCCTCGGCGTCGTGACACCTGATACCGAGGAGGCCATGGCTCACATCGACAACGCCCTCGAGGTGGCCGATGCCCATGAGCCGGCCCGGATGGCAGCGCTCAACAGCAAGGCGCATCTCCTCGCCGATAGCGGCGATCCCGAGGCGGCCATCCCGTTGGTAGTGGAGGCGATCTCCATCGCCGACAAGGCAGGGTACCGGCACCATCAAGCTGCTCTTCTCAACCATCTCGCCGATCTCAATCACCAGGTTGGCCGGCAGGAAGAGGCACAGCAATCCCTCACCGAGGCTGTGACCCTCTTCGCCGATATCGCAGCCGGCGACTGGGAGCCTGAGGTCTGGCTCCTCAGGGAGTGGTGACCCTCCCGTAACGATCTCGTCGCGGCCCCTCCCGACAAAAACGGAGCAATTTCGATTGGAGGGATACCAATGGGTGCGAAGCGCAGAGTCCGGAGCCTGATCGCGATCAGCGTCGCGGTTGGCCTCATAGCTGCAGGATGCGGCACGGGCCCCGGTGCCGAAATAGCCGTTTTCTGCGACGACTAGTCGAGGTTCAGGGTCTGATGACCATAGGGCCCGACGCCGCGACCCGATGCCGTGGGTCGAGGATCTGACTAGCGGGCTCGAGGGTCTCGAACTCAATGGAGGAGCTGCTGGAGCTTCCCGAGGAGGAAGCAGAAACGAGGACGGAGTTCAGGGGAGTCTCCTTTGCCGCACCAGGCGGAGAGAACACGACGTTCGCAGAGCTCGAGGCCGGCCGTTACATGATTCTCTGCTTCGTCCCGACCGGGAGCACCTCCTTCGAGGAGATGGAGACGGCCGAAGGTCCACCCCACTTCACACACGGAATGACGAGAGAGTCCACCGTCGAGGCCCGATCCGGGGGATTCGCTTGGGGGAGGCGAGACATCGTCTCCCCGACACACTCATTTCGCTCCGATCAGCTCCCGTACTCGCTCGACTGGCAATGCGTGGGCGGTCCGGCCCTTCTGCCCGGTCATGGTCTCGGCTGCACAGAGTGCGTTGAGGATGGACTCCTCGGTCGCGTCAGCCACCGCGTGGAACAGACCGTCCAAGTTGGTCATCGGCGTGACGTCCACTGTCCAGGCCGCGTCGCCAGCGGAAAGGTGATTGCCGGTGGAGAATGCGAGGAAGATGTCGCCACTCGAATCGTGGCCGTATCCCCCGACACGGCCCAGACCCACGGTGGCCCGCTTCGCCAGACGACGGCACTGCACAGGCAGCAGAGGCGCGTCGGTTGCCACCACCGCGATGATCGACCCACCATTCGGTGGCTCGTCCCACGCCGAGGACACGGCATCCTTTCCGATGTGCCGGCCCAGAGGGAACCCGTCCACACGCAGGTCCTCTCGACGCCCGTAGTTGGCCTGAACGAGAACACCGAGCGTGTGCACACTCTTCCCGGCGTCGACAACACGTGAGGAAGTCCCGATCCCACCCTTGAACTCGTGGCAGATCATCCCGGTGCCCCCGCCAACACCGCCTTCCTCCACGGCGCCGGAGACAGCGGTCTCTAATGCCTGGCGCGCATGGCTCTCCTCCAAAGGGAAGGAATCGATATCGCTCAGCCATCCATCCCAGGTCTCAGCGACCACAGGGAGATGGAAGGCGTCGCGGAGACCTGTCTCCACTGCCGCCTTGACGAGGAAGTCACGAACGAGCCCGACCTGATGAGTGCTCGTGATCCCAACGGGGGAGCCAAGAAGGCCTGACTCCTCGATCCAGGGCAGACCTGTCATCTCACCGTTCCCGCTGAAGTTGAACCAGCCGGCAAAGGCGAAATCGGTCCAGATGTCGCCGGCGCGAGGCACGATCATGGTCACTCCCGTTCGGGCCACGATCGGCTCGTCACGCACCAGAGTGGAGTGCCCCACCAGCACCCCTGGGACGTCGGTGATGGCGTTGTGGGGTCCTGTCGGGAGAGTTCCTATCTCTACTCCCAAGTCTCTGAGTCTTAGTCTCATCGCTAGCCGAGAACCTACATCTCAGGAGCTCCTCGGTGGGGAGCTGCTCCTTCTAACCGACTCTTGTCGATTTAGGTCTGGCGACCCTCAAGCGAAGTGGCGGCGTTGTCGACAACTTTCGTGATGACTGCTTCAACGGAACAGCTTCAGGACTGGCCCTCCAGCCTCGTAGGCAAGGTCGCCCGAGGCGCGATCGCCGTCACCGGAATGGCGTTTGCCGTGTTGGTGCTCATGAACGCGGCGCTCGTCGACACTGGGTCATGGGCCCTCGTGGTTCTCGGGGTCGCCCTTGCCGCGGCGTCAGCACGAGTCGCTCAATCCCCGAACCTGGCGCGGATCATCGCCCTGGGTGCGACGACTGTCGCCATCCCACTCTCTCTCCAGATCTTCTGATCACTGCGGGCCCGCTAAGGGACACCGCCACAACGGCCACCGGCTCACGGTGGCCGCGCTCGTATGCCATGGAGCCTCATCGGACGGAGTGGCTCTGTCGGTTCGCCGACGAGTGATGTGACCAATTCGGCGGAACCCGAACACGCGCTATGGGCACATCCTGGGGTAATGCGCGAGCGTGGCGATTCGGACCAGCCGGACCTGGTCGGCGTCGACCCTGTTGCCGGTCATGTCGACGAGAACCTTCCCGGCAGTCATGAGCGCTGCCCAGTGGCTTCCGATCCGAGCGATTTGCGCTCGCATGTCTTCATGGTCGACTCGGAATGAAGTCGATCGCCAATCGGGCGGGTGGGCTTCTCGGATGTTTCGCTGCCGCCGCTGAAAGTCTTCGATCGTCGGGTCGTCGGGAAGAGGGAACTGTGCCTCAACCAGCCTTCTCTCCAAATCCTCCTGTATCCAATGGCCGGCGGTGTCCGCCGCATCGCCTGCATGAGTCGTCACTTCGACCCATCCCGTTTGTTCGTCGTACTCCCCGTGGCGGATGGTCAGTGAGTCGGGGTGACGTGATCCGCTCCAACCAGCGATCGACCTGACTCCGTCCCAGCTCTCGATCTCGTATCCAATCAACGAACCCGAAGCCAGCACATTCTCGAGTCGCTGTCTGTCTCGCTCAGCTGCTCGATCAGGGTTGAGCACCCTCAGCAGCCGATGGCCGAGGTCGTTGTCGGGACCGTGGAAAGCCGATGAGAGAAACAACAACCAGACGAAGACCACGAATCCAAGCGTCGCAGCCCACCACGGCCATCCAAGAACCAAGTCGAGGATCAGGCCAAGAAGAAGACCGGCCCCCGTTGCGAGCAGGTAGGTCATCGGCGTCGGCTGCATCCGCCGTTCGCCTAGGAGAGCACGGATCAGCTCGCCCGGCAGTCGAACCCATCGTGGGACAGATGGACTTCCCCGAAACAGGAGCACCCCGAAGCTGCGCACCCACTCGTGGCCATTGGGACAGACGAGGGTGGTCGGAGCCTTGCCTCCGTTGACGAACCAGTACCTGAACCTCTCCCAGCGGCCAGGTCGATGCTCCTCAGCAGGTGCCTCGCCGCATTCGGGGCACAAGTCGGAACCCACTGACCACGCCCACAATCGCTGTTCCCTTCGACTCACAGAGCAAATAATCGCGGTACAACAGGGCTAACGCTATGAGCGGATCGACAATCCCGCCAGGGCGCGGCGGGGAGCCAAGCGAGATCGGCATGAGCCGAGCTTTGATCTGACGACAAGCGTATCCCCCCGTATCTCTCGGCGTCCGGTCGGCCCATAGCGCTCGGGTGTGTCGCGCGATCCAATCCACCGGCGTCGTTGGGTTCGACAAAGCGGATGTTTCTAGGGGAGGTGGGCTGTGATGAAACTAGCTCGGTCCTCAACCGACGTCCTGGGAAGCTCGATCATCTCGTATCCGAGGCGGTCGTAGGCGGAGATCAGTTCTGAGTAGAACGATTCGGCCTGAGCGAATGTCGCCTTCCGCATTTCGTCGTTCGTGTAGATCTCCTTCCACGGCGGGGCAACGAACACCGGGTTCTCATATTGGTGTCGAGCTGCTGCTTCGACCGCCGGTTGGGTTTCGATTCCGTACACCGCTGCATACGCAACGCAGTCAGGTAGCCCTCGATCGAAAACCGTTACTGCGGTCTCAGAAACCGATCCGTAGTTCTGGACAGATCGTGAGATCAGGCGGTCGACGAAGACCTCGGGGCAGTGGTCGAGTGAGGGTTCCCCTGTGGCCGCGCGGTGCTCGGCGATCAACTCTCGTGCGGGCTCGGGCACGGTCTGCACTACCCGTTTGAGCACAGAGATGATGCTTGTCTTGCCGGTGCCCAACCCTCCGGTGATGGCGAACCGAGACATCGCTAATCACGCTAGACGCGGAATCTCGGACAAGGCAGGTGCCGGGGGCCGGCAGACCGATGGGAGGACGATTCCACCCGAACGCCGGAGACTTTGAGCCAGTCGATGGCGAGACCTTCGACCTTCGAGTCCGCTCCAGTCATTCACCCAACTCGAGACCCACTGAAGCGATAGGGGAAATTCCCTATATACACGTCTCGTCGGGTGCGACATCCTGAGGGTCAATAGGGGGACTTCAGGGCAACCTATCCGTCCCTCGAAGCGACAATGGGGACCTCACCTGAAGGGCCGCAACTTGCGGCCCTTCAGGCCCGTTCTAGAGGACACTCGCATCAAACCTTCAGCTACCTTCCTTGCCATGCTGCGAGGAAGTTTCACTCACAGGGGCAGCCCAGAACTCGAGACCACGCTTCGTCGGATGGTCGTCGTGTTCCGTTTTCTCGGGTGGATCTGGATGGTCCTCCTCGTGGTGGTGACAGTC
>DASUUP010000013.1:0-2610 GCA_036373995.1 Acidimicrobiia bacterium | reverse complement strand
GACGGGATCTGGGAAAGCCCGGCACCTGCGTTGTTGGGGCCGCTCATGGCAATCGGGTTGCCAATGACGATCTCAGCCGGCGCCTCCATCTGCTCGCCCTCGGTCGTTGTCGGCGCGTCATCCGCCGTCGTATCTGGCGACTCGGCCTCGGTGGTATCCGGAGCCGCCTCGGTGGTGTCGGAAGCGTCCGACTCCACACATGCGGCCAACAGGAGCATCAGGAGCACGGTCCCCAGAATTGGAATCAATCGAAGCTTGTTCATCGCTACGGGTCTCCTCCTCATCGCTGAACTGCTGCAGGCACCCGATGTGTGCGCACAGCGTCCATTCGTACGTTGAGCGTACACTAGGCTCGACAATCGTGTCGGACGGAACGAGCATCCGGCGGACCAACCGCGGTGGCATCGAGTCAGAGGAGGATCGAAGATGATTGCCAGGAAGCAGAAGATGTTCATCGGTGGCAAGTGGGTGGACTCGTCCTCGGGTAGAACATTCGACGACCTCAACCCCTACTCGGGCGAGGTCTACGCCCAGGTTCCCGCCGGCACACGCGACGATGCCCGTCAGGCCATCGACGCCGCCAAGGCCGCCTTCCCCGACTGGGCGAGCTCACCACCAACGGACCGCCGGAAGATCTTCCTCGCCGCCGCCGACATCATGGAGCGACGCCAGGACGAGCTGGTGAAAGCGATGATGGAGGAGGTGGGTGGGACCATCGGCATCTCGATGTTCCAGATGCACTTCGTCCCGGGGCTGTACCGGATGGCTGCCGGCGCCGGATACGACGTGAAGGGCGAGATCATCCCCGCCGACCACGCCGACTCGTTCTTCATGGCCGTCCGCCAGCCCGCCGGAGTGGTCTCTTGCTTCGCGCCCTTCAATGTGCCCTACATCCTGGGGAGTCGCTCTTTTGCCCTGCCCATGGCCTACGGCAACACCATCGTCCTGAAGCCGTCGGAGGAGGCGCCGCTAACCGGTGGTCTCCTCCTCGCCGAGATCTTCGAGGAAGCGGGACTTCCCCCTGGCGTGCTCAACGTGATCACTAGCACCCGTGAGGAAGCGCCTGACGTCGGTGATGAGATGATCGCCAACCCGGCCGTAAGACGCATTTCGTTCACCGGATCGACTGAGGTCGGACGCATCATTGCGGAAAAGGCCGGACGACATCTGAAGCGAGCGGTGCTCGAGCTTGGGGGGAAGGACCCGCTGATCATCCTCGGGGATGCCGACCTGGACTACGCCGTCGACGCCGCCGCCTGGGGGGCATTCCTCCACCAGGGCGAGATCTGCATGTCGACCGAGCGGATAATCGTCGAAAAGAGCATCGCCAAACCGTTCATCGACAAACTGAAGAAGCGTGCCAAGGAGATCCCGGTTGGCGACCCAACCAACCCGGCGATCGCAGTCGGTCCGCTGATCAACCAGGCAGCCGTCGAAAAAGTGCACTCTCAGGTTCAGGAGGCAGTTGCCGGTGGTGCGCACCTCGTCACGGGAGGCCAACACGACAACCTGGTGTATCACCCGACCGTGCTCACCGACGTGGACCCGGAGATGCGCATCTTCAAGGAGCAGACCTTTGGCCCGGTGGCTCCGATCGTCGTCGTCAAGGATCGCGAGGAGGCCCTGGCGGTGGCCAACAACTCCGACTACGGGCTGTCGTCGGGGATCATCACCAACGACTTCACCCGTGCCCTCGACATGGCGCTCAAGTTGGAGACGGGGATGGTTCACATCAATGATCAGACCGTTAACGACGAACCCCAAGCCCCTTTCGGTGGGGTCAAGGGAAGCGGTTACGGGCGTTTCGGTGGCCAGGCGGCTCTCGACGAGTTCACCGAGCTCAGGTGGATCAACGTTCAGCGGACCCCACGGACGTTCCCATGATGCGCGATCCGAACGACGGAACCTGAACCCTGAGGCATCTCGCTCAATACGAGGTGGTCATGGCGCGAATCGCCGCAACCGTTGTGGAGTCCCTGTGGCATGCGGCGCCCACACACGACCACGCTCGGACAATCAGGAATGAAGGTATCTCCAAGCAGTACAAGGCGTCTTGGTGGAGCTGACGAGATTTGAACTCGTGAACCCCCTCGTTGCGAAAGATGCGGTCAAAACGCTCTGACCAGGAGAAACGGCCTCCGATTCCAGGTTTGTGGAGCGGCTGTGGGGCGAGCGACGTGAGGCACCGTGAGATGTGGTGAAACGAGAGATCAACGTGCTCAACCCCGCCAGGGGCTGCGCTGACGCCTGATCGAGGTTCACGATCGCACTGTTCTCAGTAGCGCAGGATGAAGCTCGGCTATCCAGCGAGGGAATTGGCGGCCCGCCGGAGTCGATCTCGATCAGTGCCACTCGAGCACGGCAAGCCACGCGCAGTCGCGCAGCCCGACGTCCACCGGGAGCTAAAGGCTGTCGTGTTGATGAGGCTGAGCCCCGATCGCGGCGTCCCTGGGGTCAGCGCCAACCGAGTCCCGGTGCGACGTACTTCACGATGCTCTCCAGGGCGTGAGCGTTGTACTCGACCCCTAGCTGATTGGGCACGGTGAGCAGGAGCGTGTCGGCGGCTGCGATGGCCTCGTCTTGAGCTAGTTGCTCTATGAGGACGTCCGT
>DASUUP010000012.1:0-4624 GCA_036373995.1 Acidimicrobiia bacterium | reverse complement strand
CAATGTGCGGATGTGGGCACCATCGACGTCGGCGTCGGCGAGGCGCACGATCTTGTGATACCGCACCTTGGAGAGGTCGAAGTCGTCGCCGATGCCGGTGCCGACCGCAGTGATGATGTCCTGGACCTCGGCGTTCTGCAGCGCCTTGGCGAGACGGGCCTTCTCGACGTTGAGGATCTTTCCCCGAATGGGAAGAATCGCCTGGGTCTCCGAGTCGCGTGCCGACTTGGCCGGCCCGGCCGCCGACTTGCCCTCGACGATGAACAGCTCCGACTCCCCCGGGTCGCGGCTCGAGCAGTCGGCGAGTTTGTCGGGGAGGCCACCGGACTCGAGACCGGACTTGCGTCGGGTCAGCTCACGCGCCTTGCGCGCAGCCTCGCGAGCCTTGGCGGCGTTGAGGCACTTGTCGACGATGCGACGAGCCTCCGGCGAGTACTTCTCCAGCCACTCGGGAAATTTCCGATTCAGAGTCTTCTGCACGTAGGAGCGGATCTCGGTGTTGCCCAGCTTGGTCTTGGTCTGACCTTCGAACTGAGGATCCTTGACGCGCACCGACACGATCGCGGTGAGGCCCTCGCGGACATCCTCACCGGTGAGGTTGCTGTCTTTCTCTTTGAGGATGTTCTTGGCCCGGGCGAAGTCGTTGATCGCCTTGGTCAACGCGGTGCGGAAGCCCTCTTCGTGCGTGCCCCCCTCGTGGGTGTTGATGTTGTTGGCGAACGTGAGCACCGACTCGGTGTACGAGCTGGTCCACTGCATGGCCACCTCGACCTCGGCATCTTCGGAGACGTCGCCGATGTCGACGATGTGAGGGTGTAGCGGGTCACGCTTGGCGTTGAGGTGATTGACGAAGTCGACCAGACCGCCCTTGTAGTGGAATTCGTCCGACCGGGGCTCGGGACCCCGCTCGTCGGTGAGGGTGATGTGAAGGCCGCGGTTGAGGAAGGCCGTCTCCCGTAGCCGGGACGCGACGATCTCGTAGTCGAACTCGGTCCCCTCGGTGAAGACCTCAGGATCGGGCCAGAATCGGATCGTGGTCCCGCTCTTCTTGATGGGACGATCCTTCTTCGGGTCCTTGGTCTTGGGCTGACCGACCCGGAACTCCTGGGTGTAGACGTAACCGTCACGGCGAACCTCGGCTTCGAGCTTCGTCGAGAGAGCATTGACCACGGACACCCCGACTCCGTGGAGCCCACCGGAGACGGTATAAGCGCCCTGTTCGAATTTGCCGCCGGCATGCAACGTGGTGAGGACGGTGGTCAAGGCCGACTTCTTGGTCTTGGCGAGCTTGTCGATCGGAATGCCGCGACCGTTGTCGGTCACCTCGACACCCCCGTCGGCGAGAAGCGTCACGGTGAGCTTGTCGCAGTAGCCGGCCATTGCCTCGTCGACCGAGTTGTCGACGACCTCCCAGATGAGGTGGTGCAGTCCGCGCGGGCCTGTCGAGCCGATATACATGCCGGGTCGACGACGCACCGCCTCGAGACCCTCGAGGACCGTGATGTCCTTTGCTCTGTAACTGTCGCGGGTGGCCGTCACGACCCTCCTAACTGGTGTGTAGCAATGGTGAAAGCGGCGGACCTGGTGAAGACGGAATGTGCCGATCCTGCGGCAACTTTCACACATGTCATTCTACCGAGAGACAAGCAGAAAACCGAATTCATCCTGGGCTTTTCTGCCTATCAGAGACGTCGGGGAGGCTGGATGTCGATGGACTTGACGATGCCTTCTCCGAAGCGCTTCCCGAGCGTCTCGACCAGATTGACCTCCCCATAGCGGAGAAAGGCGACCATCGACCCACTGGACGCCTCCACGACCAGGGTCGAACCTTTGATATACAGCGGTTTGGACCGACCCGCCCAGGGCGGCCCTGCGAGCTCGTCCCACTCGTTGGTCAACGCCGCCATCACCACGGGGTCTGACAGCCCCATCTTCCGGAACATGTCGTCCAACGAGTCGGAGAAGTGCTCGAGATCGCGCCCGGGTGTCACTTGCTCACCGTCCCATCACCCACCTGCCACACGGTCCCCGAGATCGGGACGTCCTCGGGACGGGCCGAGGTGATCATCGTCTGAGTGGCCTCGGGGAGAGCTCGTGCCAATGCCTCGGATCGTCCCGGGTCGAGCTCGCTGAAGACATCATCGAGGAGGAGCACCGGTGACTCGTCCACCGAGGCAGCCACCGCCCGGTGCGCAGCGAGTTTCACGGCCAGGGCCATGGTCCGTTGCTCCCCCTGGCTGCCGTGCACCCGGGCCTCATGCCCATCGATCGAGAACCCCGGCTCATCGCGATGTGGTCCGACGGTGGTCATCCTTCGTTCGTAATCGATCCGTCTGCTCTGTTCAAGGGCTTCGAGTAGCCGACCGCCGAAGTCCGCTGCTGAAGACCGGTCGAGCTCGCCGCTCCACGAGGGGGCATAGGTGAAGTCCGCGCTCACATCGCCGTCGGCGACATCGGCGTAGGCACGGGACAACAAAGGAGAGAGAGTCTCGACCACACGCGAGCGCCGGGCCAGCACACGGCCCCCTGCCTGGGAGAGACGGGAATCCCACACGGAGAGCGTCGCCTCATCGTGGTGACCCTGTTTCAAGAAGGCATTTCTCTGCCGGAGCGCCCGGTCGTACTCGGCCTGGTCGAGGTGAGCAGCCGGCCAGAGCTGCACAGCGATGTCGTCCAGCAGATCTCGTCGTTGGGCAGGCCCCCGCTTGATCAAGTCGAGGTCCTCGGGGAGGAAAGCGATCACACGAAGCACGCCCAGTAGGTCGGACGTCCTGCGCAGCCGTGTCTTGTCCACCTGAGTCCTCCTCGAGCCCTGACGGGGTATCTCGATCTCGATGAGACGCTCCCGACCCTCTCCGACCAAACCCGAGCGCACCACCGCGCTGTCGGCACCGTCGGCGATCAAGGCAGTGTCCGGAGCCGAACGAAACGACTTCAAAGAGCCGAGATAGGCGACGCTCTCGAGGAGGTTGGTCTTGCCGGCGCCGTTGGGACCGATGAGCAGATTGACATCCGAATCGGGTTCCCAATGCAGCCTCGAATATGACCTGAAGTCGACGAGAGAGACCCAATCGACCCTCATGCGGCTGGTCCACCGGGCAACCGCGTCAGACGCGGACCGGCATCAGCAAATAGATGAAGTCGCTGCCCTCGCCGGAGTCGAGCACCCCCGGCTTGAAAGCATCGATGACCCTGATGCGCACCGAGTCGCCAAGGATCGCGGTGACACCATCCTGGAGGTAGCGAGGGTTGAAAGCGATCGACACCTCGTCGTCCTCGCCGGAGAACTCCCCGTTCAGGTGTTCGGTCTCCCCCCCAACGTCCTGGCGGCTGACCGTCACTTCAACACCACCTTCCATCAGCTTGAGCCGCACCGGGATGTGATCCTCGGCGACAAGGGTCACACGACCCAGGGCCTCGAGCAGCTCCTCCTTGTCGAGTATGACCTGGTTGGGGTAGGTCTCCGGCAGGAGCGATTGGTACTTGGGGAAATTTCCGTCGATGAGACGCAGCCGAAGCAAACCCCGATCGGAGGAGAAGACCGCCTCCCGTTCCCTCAGCTGAGCGGTCACCTTGGGAGCTCCGATGGTGCGGGGAAGCTCACGCAGACCACGAGCCGGGATCAGCGCGGTGCCCACCAGGCCGACACCGGAGAGATCCCGCTTGGAGAGCCGGTAGGAATCGGTCGCCACCATACGCAGCCCCTCCTCCGACGTCTCGAAGAGCACACCGGTCAAGATGGGACGGGCCCCATCGCCGGAGGCGGCCACGGTGACCTGACCGATCGCCTCGGCGAATGCCTCCCCGTCGACCTCGACCCCATCGACGACGATGTCGTCCTGGGCAGGGAAGTCCTCGACCGACAACGGCCGCAGGGTGAACCGGGGGCCATTCCCTTGGATCTCGATGTCGGTGTCGGTCACACCGATCGTCACCTGCCCCGGTGGCATCTTCCGCACAGCCTCGGAGAGGAGACGCCCTGGTATGACGGCTCGCCCCTCCTCCATGACTTCCACCTCGGCCTGGGTCCTCACCGTGATGTCGAGGTCCGTGCCGGTCACCCGCAGAGTCTTCCCCGAGACCTCACAGAGGAGACCCTGGAGCACGGGCAGGGCGGTCCTCGTGCCAACTGCACGGTTCGCTCGGGCGAGTACGTCGGCGAGATCGTCTCGCTGAGCTCGGATTCTCACAGGCGGTTGTCCCTTCTTCTGTTGTTATCGATTTTCATTGAAAACGTTATTAGTTGTAGTAGGGGGCTGTGGAAGTGTGGAAAGAATGTCTTTGATCAAGTGCGGATTGACGATTCTCCTGGGGACTTCCCTGTAGATGATTCTTCGCGATCTGGGGATGGCCGGTGGATAACTCAGGAGCCTGTGGAAACGCCACCACCTTTCCTCAGCTCCTGTGTGAGTTGATTCACACGGTCGAACACGGCTCGATCGGACCGCAATATGCGCTTCACCTTCTCCACCGAGTGCAGGACGGTGGTGTGGTCGCGATTGAAATGTTCGCCGATCTTGGGAAGTGAGAGGTCGGTCAGCTCACGGCAGAGGTACATCGAGATCTGACGACACAGCACGAGAGGTTGTTTGCGGCTGGAGCTGAGCACGTCTTCCACGCCGAA
>DASUUP010000011.1:0-5792 GCA_036373995.1 Acidimicrobiia bacterium | reverse complement strand
CAGGAGTTCCTCCAGGCGCAGATCGAGGTGGGGACGAAAGTGTGCGCCAGGGTCTCCGAGGCCAGAGAGGATCTCGCCAACCTGCGGCGGGATCTCTCCAAGGTCGTCAGCGAGTACGGCGCGGCCATCATCGCCTCGTCTACCCACCCGTTTGCCAACTGGGCCCAGCAGCGGACCACCGAGGACCCGAGGTACATGCGACTCCAGGCCGACTACCAACAAGTGGCCCGACAGTTGGTGATCTGCGGCATGCACGTTCACGTCGGCATCGGAGACGACCACCTCCGCATCGACCTGATGAACCAGGTCAAGTACTTCCTCCCCCACCTGCTCGCTCTCAGCACTTCGTCCCCATTCTGGGACGGAGTCCTCACCGGTCTCCATGCCTACCGGCTCGTCATCTTCCAAAACCTTCCCCGGACCGGCATACCCGAGGAATTCGTGTCCTGGAGCGAATACGAGAGATATGTCGACATCCTGGTCGATGCCGATTTGATTGAGGATGCCACCAAGCTCTGGTGGGACATCCGGCCCTCGAATCGCTACCCGACGCTCGAGATGAGGGTCAGCGACATCTGCACGCGGCTCGACGACGCGATGACCGTGGCGGCCCTCTACCAGTGCTTGCTCGGTTTTCTCTACAGACTGCGTCGCAACAACCAGCGTTGGCGGACCTACGCCCCCGGGATCATCGAGGAGAACATCTGGCGCGCACAGCGATATGGCACCGAAGGGACCCTCGTCGACTTCGGCAAGGGCACGCTGGTTCCGTTCGCCGACCTCCTGGAGGAGATGATCGAACTGGTTGCCCAGGACGCGGTCGAGTTCGGCGTGCGCGACGAGATACGACATGCCCGAACCATCGTCAAGGAAGGAACCAGCGCCGACCGGCAGATCTCGGCCTATGAGACTGCCATCGCCAGCGGGGCGGAAGAGCACGAGGCGCTGCAGGCAGTGGTCGATGAGCTCATCGTCGACACGCTCTACGGGATAGAGGCCTGAGAGCGCCCAACCGAGCGGGGCGGGCGAGACGACGTGCATGATTTGCCACTCAGAATCACTCGATCATTGCAGCACTAAAGTGCCCGACCGTGAGTGATGTTCAGACCGCCGGCGCCGCCCTGGGCATACCACCCGAGCTGGTGCAACGATCAGCAGCAGCCCGGGCCGCGGCCGACGGGACCTCGATAGACGACATCTTGGCGGCTTGGGCCGGTGATGCTCCTCCCCCGGCGCCGTCGGCGCCGGCAGAGACCGAGCACGCCGAGCCCGCCGAGGAAGCCCCGGCTCCCGCCGCCGAGCCGGAGCCGGCTGCGGCTCCTGTGGCGGTGATCGAGGAACCCGAGATCGTCACGCCGACCGTCGAAGAGGTGGAGGCAGAGCCCGAGGTCGAGCTCGAGCCGGTGCCAATCTCGGTCCGGCTCAAGACCGCAGTCCGGATCGGGGCGTGGACCGGAGCCGCTCTGGGCGTGGTTGGGTTCCTGGTCGCCACGGCCTTCTGGGCGCCAAACGCAACCGTGCCCCCGGAGGCGAGCCCCGTGGTCCAGGTCAACCCGAGCAGCATCATCATCGGGATCGCTCTCGTCAGCGTGGTTTTCGGTGCGGTCGTGGCCGGCACGTCTCGCGCGGCCACGGCGTGGACCAACCCGGCCATGCAGCTGTCGGGATCGAAGGCGGCCACGGCATGGCTCGGCGCCCTGGTCGGGCTGATTCTGGGCGTGGCGGCCGGAGCGACGCTCAACGGGTTCGGGACACCGGTCGAAGGCTCCGACCCGGCCATGGTCCAGCTACCGATACTGGCCACCCTCTTCGTCATGATCATCGGCGGAGCGGTGCTTGGTGCCTTGACCGCACTCGTCCCTCAGCTGATCGGTGTGCCGGTGGCGGTGGAGGACTCTGACAGCGAGGAGGTCCAGACGGTCAAGAGGCGTCTCAGGAACGCCATGAGCATCCCGGTCGCCGGCCTTCTTCTCCTTCTCCTGCTCGTGTTGCCTTTCGCCTATGCGCTCATCCAGTCGAATCATCTCGCTCCCGGGGTGGGAGGAGCCGTTGTCGCCATCGTCGCCGCCGGCGGCATCCTCGGGTTCTCCGCTCTCGCCGGGAGCAGGCCCGAGATGCGGATCTCCCTCGGCGATGTCGTTTGGGCTCTCGTGGGCATCGGAGTGGTCCTCGTGGTCGTGATCTCGGTGCTTCTCTACACAGGCGATGAAGAGCACGAAGCGCAGCCCGCCGAGGAAGGGGCGGCGGTCGTTCTGGTGGTCTAGCTCAGCAGACCGGCGTTCAGCGCCTCCGAGGTGTCTCCGGTCGCCAACAGCAGTTTGATCTTCTCCGCTACCTCCGTGGCCACTCCAACCTGGGCCTCAGCCGTGGATGCCCCGAGATGTGGGGTCAGGACGAGGTTGGGTGCGTCGCGCAGTGGGCTGTCAAGGGGCAATGGCTCCGTCTCGTAGACGTCGACGGCGGCGCCTGCGATCTCACCAGCATGAAGTGCCTCTGCAAGGGCTTCCTCATCGACCACCCCTCCACGGGAGGCATTGACCACGAACGCCGTCTGTTTCATCCGCCTCAACGTTTCCCATCTGCATAGACCCCGGGTCTCTTCGGTGAGAGGAACGTGGATGGAGATGAAGTCGGCCAGGTCCAGGACTTCGTCCAGTGTCACCTGTTGCAGCCCCAGCTCATCGGCGCGTTCATCGGCCAGATACGGGTCGTAGACCACCACTCCCATCCCGAAAGCCTGACAACGCAGCGCTACCTCGCCTCCGATGCGTCCAGCGCCGATCAGCCCAAGAGTCTTGCCCCGTAGCTCGACGCCCTTGAAGGCGTCACGGTCCCACTCCCCCCTGCGCACCGAGGCCTCGGCGGCGGGGATCTTCCGCGCGACGGAGATGAGGAGTGCCATGGTCAATTCGGCCGCTGCGATGGTGTTGGCGCCCGGTGCGTTGAAGACGGCGATACCTCGTTCGGACGCAGCGGCGATGTCGACGTTGTCCACTCCCACTCCGGCCCGCCCGATGGCACGGAGTTGCGGCGCCTGCTCGATCAGACCGCGGGTCACCTTCGTCGCACTGCGCACGATCAAACCGTCCGTTTCGGAGAGCGCAGACAGGAACTCCTCGCTCGTCGAATCGTCCACGGAGATGACATCGAACGTGTCGTCGTCGACGATCGGGTGGAGACCGGAAAGGGCCACCTTGTCGGTGACCAGCACCCGATGTGTCATGACATGACGTCGGTGAGAACCTCGAGCAACTCCTCCAGCTCGACCATCGTGTGGTCGCCCATGTGCCCGATTCGGAAGGTGAAGTCCTTGAGGGGGCCATAACCCCCTCCAATGACCCAGCCTCTGTTGAACATCTCCGAGACGATCTCACGAGATCTGTCGGTCGAGATACACGTGACCGTCGGTGAGCGGTGGCCTTCGGCCGCGAAGATCCCGATCTCCTGTCCCCGTTCCTTCATCTCGCCGACCCATTGGAAGGTCCGCTGCTGCATGTCGAGATGGCGTTGCCAGCGAGCAGCCATCGTCTCCTCGGCGATCCGCTTCAGCTGGTAGTCCAGCGCGTAGAGCAGGGAAACGGCTGGTGTTGCCGGCGTCTGGTTTTCGACGATCTGATCGTGAAGCATCTCGAGATCGAAATACCAGCCCTTGTCCGGGCTCTTTGCCGAACGCTCGAGTATTGCGTCGTTGGCCACGCCGAAGGCCAGGCCGGGCGGCAGCGCCAGCGCTTTTTGTGATCCGGTGAGGATGAAGTCGACTCCCCATGCGTCGGTGTGGGTCTCGACCCCACCGAGGCCCGTGACCGAGTCGACGAGGAGGAGGGTGTCCGGGTGCTCGCTCACGACGGCGGCGATGGCTTTGAGATCCTGGAGGGCGCCGGTGGACGTCTCCGATTGGGAGAGCGTCACGGCGTCATATGAATCGAATCCAAGTCGTTGATCCAACTCCTCGGGATCGTGGGCCTGACCCCATTCGATCTCCCAGACGTCGACGACCTTTCCGCTCGCCCTGGCTATGTCGGCGAATCTCTCCGAGAAAGCCCCGTTGACGAGGCTGAGCACCTTCCCGTCGATCACGCCATTGCGAACTCCCGCCTCCATGAGCCCGGTGGCCGACGACGTCGAGACGATGACCGGTCGGTCGGTTGAGAAAACCGGCTTGAGACCGGTCTGGATTGAAGTGAGCAAGTCGACGATGGCCTTGCCGCGATGCCCGATCATCGGGCCGTTCTGGGCCTCGAGAACGTCGGGGTGGACTTCCGTAGGGCCCGGGAGAAAGAATCGCCCCGGCTCGAGTGGCTGACTCATCGAGATGTTTCTACCAGGGTGGGGTGAGATGGCGAAGACCGGGCAAGCAGAGGAACGAACGAGGTTTCCGCATTGACTGATCGACGTGACTCGTGTCGCCCCCTTCTGCTTGGCGGTCGTGTCGGGTGGTTTCATGCACGGGTGGCGCAGCGCCGACCAAGTCGAGCGACGGCGTCGACACGTCGACGACGATCCGAGCGACCACGACGGACGCCTGGGAGTATCTGGGAGGCTGAGCTCGAAGATGAGCGGATTTCAGCCGGATCTGGCGTGAGGAACCCCGGGTTCGCTGACTCAGCCCCTGATCGCCACCACGCCGAGGGAGGCGAGGACGACGAGGTAGAGGGAGACGGCGAGGACGAAGCCGGCCGTGAAGAAGCGGCTGATCATCGGCTTCTCGTAGCGGACGTGCATGAACCAGCCCACGACGACCAGGAACTTCAACGCGGAGAGGCCGAGAAGCATGATGGCGTTGAAGATGCCCAGGCCCAGGGCATGGTCGATGTAGAACAGCGACACCTCGATCGCCGTGAGCACCGCGAGGAATGCGGCGATCTTCCAGTACTGGGCCGGAGTGGGGTGGCGGTCGTGCTGGTCGGAGGTCATGAGACAGGCACTGACAGCAGGTAGACAACTGTGAATATCACGATCCAGATTATGTCGACGAAGTGCCAGTAGAGGCCAACCAGCTCGAGATTCAGGCCGTGCTTCTCGCTCAAGCCGCCCTGTCGGCGTGAGATCCCCCAAAGTGAAAGCAGCATGATCACCCCGATGGCGACGTGGGTGCCGTGAAAGCCGGTGAGGACATAGAAGGCCGATGCCGCCGGGTTGGTGGAGAGCGTCATGTCGTATTCCACGATGAACTCGGTGAACTCGAACACCTGCCCACCGAGGAAGACCGCTCCCAGAGCCGCAGTGGCGAACAGCCAGGTGCGGGCCCCGTTCTGATCATTTCGGCTCAGGGCGTTGTGGGCGAGGACCATGGTCAACGACGACATCAGCAGCACGAATGAGCTGACCGACGTGAACGGGATGTCGTAGATCTCCGCCGGGTAGACACCCTCGAAACCCGGTCGGTTCGAGTAGAGCAGGTAGTTGGTGATGAGGGCTCCGAAGAACAGGAACTCGGAGCTGAGGAACACCCACATGCCGAGCTTGCGATTCTCGATCCCGGTGGACTCGTGTTCCTCGTGGTGGGCCACGGCATCTGATGCGTATGGATCCGAAACGGTTTCGGCGCCAGCTGAAGACGCGGCGTCGTGCGCGATGTCACTCATCGGCCACCACCGCCTCATCATCCCCGTCGGGAGTCGCGTCAGCCACCCCGACGGCTTCGGCGCCGGCCGAAGACGCATCGTGATCCTCAGGCTCCTCGAGCGGCTCGATTGCCCAACCGATCAGCGCCGACAACGAGATCACAGCCCCTACCGCGATCAGGACCTTTCCCCACATCGAGGTGTGGTAGATGATCCCGTAGAAGATCA
>DASUUP010000010.1:0-5713 GCA_036373995.1 Acidimicrobiia bacterium | reverse complement strand
ATTCCGGGCACGAGGGGGTTGTTTCTGTCTCAGACCGAACGTATGTTCGATGTATGGAGATAGCGAGAGCGACCACGGACCAGCTGGAACAGCGTTTGGCCGCAGCGGAAGAAGTCGTCTCGCAGGCTCGGGCCGTCCAGCTCCAAATCCTCGAAGAGCTCGACCGCCGACAGGTCGCCACGGCTGACGGGTCGAGATCGCTTTCGGAGTGGCTCGCTGCCCGGATTGACCTGGGACCGAAGACCTCCAAGAGCCTGGTGCGGACGATGCGGCGCACCGCCGACCAACCGGAGCTGCGCCGGGAGCTCGCATCCTCGGTGTCGTTCGACCGGGTCGAGGCGTTGTCCCGTCTCCAAGACCGTGAGAACGACGACCTCCTCCTGTGGACCGACGTTGCCGGTGTTCATCGCGAAGCAGCCAAGCAGGCACGTGTCACCGCCGAAGCCGAGTCACGGACAGCCGACGACCGCTTCCTGGTCGTTCAGCCCACGCTCGACGAGTCGTGGTGGAAAGTGTGGGCTGGGTTCGACGGGTACACCGGTGCTCTATTCGACAAGTTGGTGTCGGAGGCCGCCGACGCACTCCCCGACGACGTCGAAGGTGACGCCAGATGGCGCCGGGCCACCGGCCTCATCGAGTCGCTGATCTCCGACAATCCGCCGGAGAGCCAGGTGACGGTCATCGTGGACGCCAAAGACGCCGCACCGACAGATGGTGAAGCCGGAGTCACCCTGGACTCTGGAGTACGGGTCGGCCGACGAGCACTCGGAGCGATTCTGTGTGATGCCAATGTCGAAGTCACCGCCAGGGCTGCCAATGGAACGTTCATGGACTACGGCCGCCGCGAGCGAACGGCTCCGCCGGCGCTGAAACGGGCTCTCCTGGCCGAAGCCGGGTTCACCTGCGCCGGCGACGGCTGCAACAGCCGGCACCGTCTCCAGATCCATCACCTCACACCGTGGGCCGAAGGAGGCCGTACCGATCAGGATGAGCTGGTCGTCCTCTGCTGGTTCCACCACCACGTGGCCGTCCACGAAAGAGAATTCCAGGTCGTACTCCACCCCGATCGCCGTCGGGTCAGGTTCCGCCGACCCGAAGGGCGGGCGCCGCCGGGCTGAGACCGCCCTCGTCCACGCCCGAACCACCGAATCCATCGTTTCCAGCCAAGAGAGTCGCCGCGACTCGCGATCAGCCGCGGTCGGCGACCTCGGGAGACCTGGCGTCTACTCCTCGCCCAGACTCACCGACCCGTCGTCCTCGATGGTCCAGCCCGGGTTGTAAGCCACTTCCCACGGGTGACCGTCGGGGTCGATGAACACACCGGAGTAACCACCCCAGAAGGTCTCGGCGGCTTCCCGCCCGATGGTGGCTCCGGCGAACTGCGCCTCCTCGAGGATTGCGTCGACCTGACTCTGGCTGCGGGTGTTGTAGGCGAGGGTGATTCCACCCCAGCCCCCGCTGTCATCGACGGCGCTGTCCTCCGCCAGGCTGTTGCGGTCCCACAGGCCGAGGACCATCCCATTGACCTGGAAGAACACCACCTCCTCTGAGGAGCCCGGGCCCTCCTTCCATCCGAGATTGCGGTAGAAGGTTCTGGAGAGCTCCAGATCCGCCACACCGAGCGTCACGAGACTGAGACGTTGTTCCATACGAGAGCAAGGCTAGGCGGGCGGTATGACACCAAACTCGGTCAGCCGGCGAAACAGCCCCGCTTCTCGTTCTGCAGATCGACGTCACCGAGGACGATCTCGTCGCCAACATCGTTGGGCGCCACAGCGCCGGTCAGCGTCCCCGGCGCCCCGTCACATTCCGGCAGCGGGCAGTGCGCTGCCACGACTAGGGCATCTTCGAGGCGAGGATGTCGGCGGGCATGATCTCGGGCTCCATGCCAAGGAGGCTCGCGTTCTCGTTCAGAGCCGCGACGATCTGTCCGTTGGCGTGGGCCTGACGAGCTTGCTCGTCCGCGAACGCGTCGAAGATCCAGAACGTGTCCGGGGCGGTCCGGACCGAGAACCACACGATCGTCCCCGCCTCGGCATTCGCCAGGTCGACCGCACCTGTCAGCAGGTCGGCCAGGTCTGATTCGGAGCCGTCAGCCGCGGTGATCTTGGCGACGAAGGCTTTGGTAAGTGGTTGGGCGGGCATGGTTTCAGCTCCTGGGTCTGGCGTTATGGAGACTTACGTTGTAGCAGGCGATCCTGGTTCGCGGCCCTGACAATCGACTCCCGATCGTAAGGCGCCACCGTTACCCTCACTGGAGAAGATGACCCGAAACATCCCCGACAAGCCAGGCCTCGACGGCCTCGAAGCGAAATGGGACGAGCGCTGGGAGAACGACGCCACCTATCGCTTCGACACCTCCAAGACACGCGATGAGATCTTCGCCATCGACACCCCGCCGCCGACCGTGTCCGGCTCACTCCACATGGGCTCGGTCTTCGGATACGTCCAGACCGATACCCACGCCCGTTATCGCCGTATGTCGGGCAAGGAGGTCTTCTACCCGATGGGATGGGACGACAACGGTCTTCCCACCGAGCGTCGGGTCCAGAACTACTACGGAGTCCAATGCGACCCTTCCCTGCCCTACGACCCCGGCTTCAGCCCGTCCGACGAGCCCAACGACCCCCCGTTCCATATCAGCCGTCGCAACTTCATCGAACTGTGTCACGGGCTCACCGCCGAGGACGAGGAGGTGTTCGAACATGTCTGGCGCACACTGGGTCTCTCGGTCGACTGGACCCAGACCTACGCCACGATTGACGACCACAGCCGTCGCACGTCACAGAAGGCGTTTCTCAACAACCTGGAGCGTGGGGAGCTCTACGCCCAGGAGGCACCGGTCCTTTGGGACATCGACTTTCAGACTGCAGTTGCCCAGGCCGAGCTCGAAGACCGGGAGAAGGGTGGCGCCTACCACGAGATCGCCTTCCACAAACCCAACGGTGATCCCGTCTACATCGAGACCACGCGGCCTGAGTTGATCTGTTCGTGTGTCGCCCTCGTGGCGCACCCCGACGACGACCGTTACCGCGACATGTTCGACTCCAGTGTGACCACACCGCTGTTCGGGGTCGAGGTGCCCTTCGTCGCCCATCATCTGGCCGACCCGGAGAAGGGAACCGGAGTCGCCATGATCTGCACGTTCGGCGACACGACCGACGTCACTTGGTGGAGAGAGCTGGATCTCCCGACGAGGGCTGTCATCCAGCCCGATGGCCGGCTCCAAGAGGAGGTCCCGGACTGGCTCCCGGGGCAGGCCGGGGAGATATACGGCGAGATCGGCGGCCTCTTCGCCAACCAGGCGCGGAAGAAGATGGCCAGTCTGCTGGCCAACTCGGGCGACCTGGTCGGTGAGCCCCGACAGATCACACATCCGGTGAAGTTCTACGAGAAGGGTGATCGGCCACTCGAGATCGTCACCAGCCGGCAGTGGTACATCCGTAATGGAGGTCGGGACACCGGTCTCAATCGGGAGCTTCTCGCCCGCGGCGAAGAGCTGCACTGGGTCCCCGAGTTCATGGGAGTCCGCTACAAGCATTGGGTCGAGGGTCTGACTGGAGACTGGCTGATCTCACGTCAGCGCTACTTCGGTGTGGCAATCCCCCTCTGGTATCCGATCGACGCGAACGAGATCGTCGACTACGACAACCCAATCGTCCCCGACGATTCCCAGCTCCCCGTCGATCCCACGTCGGACACCCCGAAGGGGTTCGACGAGTCCCAGCGCGGCCAGCCTGGCGGGTTCGCGGGTGATCGCGACATCATGGACACCTGGGCCACGTCGTCGCTCACACCCCAAATAGCTGGACATTGGATCGACGACCCCGACTTGTGGGAGCGCGTGTTCCCGATGGACATCAGGCCGCAGGGTCACGACATCATTCGAACCTGGCTCTTCGCCACCGTGGTGCGCTCCCACTTCGAGCACGGTGAGCTTCCCTGGGAGACGGCGACCATCAACGGTTGGATCCTCGACCCGGAGCGCAAGAAGATGTCGAAGTCCAAGGGCAACGTCGTCACGCCGCTCGACTTCGTCGAGAAGTACAGCGCGGACGGTGTTCGCTATTGGGCCGCCAGCGGTCGTCCGGGCACCGACACCGCGTTCGAGGAGGAGCAGCTGCGGATAGGCCGGCGTCTCGCCATCAAGATCCTCAACGGAGCGCGCTTCGCTCTCGGCTTCTCCGACACCGACGTCGAGCCCACGGCGATCACCGAGCCCCTCGACACGTCGATGCTGGCGCAATTGAAAGAGACCGTGGTCGGTGCCACCGCGGCGCTCGAAGAGTACGACTATGCCCGAGCGCTGGACCTGGCCGAGCGTTCCTTTTGGGACTGGACCGACGACTACGTGGAGCTGGTCAAGACCCGTGCCTACGACGACGGCCCGGCTGCCGAGTCGGCTCACGCCGCTCTCCAGCTCGCTCTGAGCGTCTACTTGCGTCTGTTCGCACCGTTTCTCCCATTTGTTACCGAAGAGGCGTGGAGCTGGTGGAAGGACGGGTCCGTACATCGAGCATCCTGGCCGACTGCGGATGAGTTCAGAGGAGTCGTCGGAGAGGCGGGGATCCTCGACGCGGTCTCCTCGATCCTCGGGGAGGTGCGTCGGGCCAAGTCGGACGCGAAGACGTCGATGAGGACCGAGGTCGAGTTGGTCGAGGTCACCGCGGATGCCGAAACGGTCGGTCTGGCCAAGCAGGCCGAAGACGATCTGCTCGCCGCGGCGCGTGCCGCGGAAATCAGGTACACCGACGGCGAGTTCGCAGTCCTCTCCACGCTGGCTCAGGATTCGAGCAGCTGAACCAGCCTGTCGTAGTCGGCGTCGACCGACTTCTGCGCACGGCCCGCCATCAAGGGAGACAGCAGTTTCATCACACCCTTGTCCGGGCCACCGGTGATGTCTGCCGTGACCCGACACGACGAGTCGTCCAAGGGATCGACACGTCTCTCCACCTGGATCGGGAACGTCGACTCGATGGTCTCGATCCGGATCATGCGACCCGGCTCGAGATCTGTCACGACGAACGTCGACCTGACATCCCTTCCCATGAAACGGGCCAGTTGCTCGTATGTGGAGCCCACACCGATCGGAGGGTCCGACACCCACTCGCAGGAGACCATGCCGTCCTGCCACTTCGGGTTGTTGGCGGCGTCGAAGAAGAACGCGGCGACCTCGTCGGCTGGTCGATCGATGGTTCGCTCAGCGGTCATGCGCATGGCGAGGTGCATGTTACGGCGGTGCCGGGTTTGCATCCGCCTTGCAGGGGTACTGTTCCCGAACGTGGACCTATTGGTGGGTGAGTCGTGAGTAGCGATCGGAGACTCCAGTCGGACGAAGAGATCGAGCCCTGGCGGGAGAACTGGCCTCCCCCGAGCTACTGGATACAGGTCGGTCTAGCTCTCATCGCGGCCGTCGTCGCCCTGTTCCTCCTCGGGATCCTGCGCGGGATCCTGCTGGTCATATTGGCTTCCTTCGTCCTCGCCATCGGATTCCAGCCGGCGATTGCCTGGTTCGAGCGACGCGGTATGAAACGCGGCCTCGGCCTGGCGCTGGTGCTCATGTCGTTCCTGATCGTTGTTGGCGGGATGTTGACGCTGGCTCTCCCTCTGATCGTCTCCCAGGCCGGGGAGATGCTCGACCAGCTCCCAGTCTTCGTCGAGAGACTCCAGGACGGCGATGGGCTCGCCGCCCGGCTGGCCAACCTCGTCGACA
>DASUUP010000009.1:0-2276 GCA_036373995.1 Acidimicrobiia bacterium | reverse complement strand
CCTGATGGAGGCAAGCAGTGCCTCCAGAGGGTCTTCGTCCTGCGGTTTGACGCCCAGCACGGCTGACACCTCGATCGGAATTAGCTCGGCATCCGTCAAATCGGCCAGACTCACCAACCAGCAGCCGTCGGGAAAAGAGTGGAGAAGGTCGGCGGCGGCCTGAATGGCGAGACGGGTCTTTCCCGATCCTCCCACCCCGGTGGTGGTGACGAGACGATGCTCGCCCAGCAGCTTGGCGATGTCGCCGAGCTCAACCTGGCGGCCGACAAACGTGGTGGGCTCCGCCGGGAGATTGTGTGCCGGCGCGCTCAGCTCCTCGTCATGGAGGAGGATCTTGCCCTCGAGGTGGCGAATCGAGGGGCTGGGCTCCACCCCAATCTCGGCGAGATGCTCGCTCAGTTCCTGGTAGGCCTTCAGCGCCTCGGCATGACGTCCCAACCGGTAGCGAGCCGTCATCAGGGATTCCCAGAGTCGCTCCCTGTAGGGCTGTTCTACCACCAGCCGCTCCAACTCGGGTAACGCCTCTCCGGCACGTCCCAATCGGAGCAGTGACTCGCTCCACGCCTCCCATAGCCCGAGATAGGTCTCTTCCAACCGGGAGATTTCGGCCCGGGCGAAGTCGTCGTCTTCGAGTTCGGCGAACGGAGGACCGCGCCACAAGGCGAGCGCCCCAGACGCCGTCGCCAGAGCCGTCTCCCAATCGTGCTCGATAGCCGCTCGACGTGCCTCGGCGGCCGCCCCTTCGAGCTCGATCGCATCCAACCAAACCCCATCCGGATCGAGTCGGTACCCGTAACCCTCCGTCTTGATCAAGTCAGGCCCCAGCAGACGACGTAGAGCCGAGACATGGGTCTGGAGAGCTGCCTTCGCTTCCGTGGGAGGTGACCCTCGCCAATACATGTCGATGAGCCGTTCGGTGCCGATGCGGCGCCCTGCCTCCAGCGCAAACAAAGCCAGGAGCCGAAGCTGCGAAGCTCGGGTCGGCTCCGTCACCCCATCCCCGGTGACGCGCAAAGGCCCCAAAACCTCGATACGCACGTCGGTCACCTCCCCCGGCCTCCAAACCTGTCATGGGCTCCGCCGGGGAGCGCCTGTGCCGATGCACCCCGGGCAACGGAGGATTTTAGGTGCCCGCCGTCCGGCGGGCCCGGGATGAGCGATTCAGGCTCTTGCCTTGATGGAAACCCCGCAATCTCTTTGATTGCGTTCCGTCGAGCTCGCTCGGTGCGGGATGATCTCACCAAGGATCGAGGTCGAGCCCGGTCCGAGTCGAACGCCACGGTGCCAGTTCTTCACAGCTCTGGCTCTAGAAGCTGACGAGCGGCCCGAAGCGAAAATAGGGGAGTAATCGTGGGTGCGAGGGTGTTGCCGCATTGAATATGCTCGGCGAAATGAGGAGCACGCATTGAGCCCGACCGGAACCACGAAGCTCCTGGTCACTGCAAACGTCGTAGTGCTCGGAATCGGCGTGATCGACGCCGGCTTCAGTGCCGAATGGGACCTCTTCGTCATTCTCACGCTCGGGCTCGCGATCAGCCTGGCACTGCTTGTTCGCCTGGAATCGCGACGCCCTGCGGTACCGATACGGCGCGATCTCGTGGCCTGGTTGAACGACCGCGCTTCCATCTCGGGAGAGTCGCTGACCGCGGTAGCGGATCGAGCGATAGCAACGTTCGCCGACCGCTACGGCTCTGTCATGGAGGTCGAGGAGACACGTCAGTGACCGATGCGACGCGTGTACTCGACGGCACCGAGGTCGCGGCCGCTTCGATCGGTGGCAAGGCATATGCCCTCAACCAGCTCATCGCGGCCGGTGCTTCGGTGCCGCCGACCGGTGCGATCACCACAGAGGGCTACCGCTGGTTCATCCACGACTCCGGCCTCGATGCCTTCATCGACGACCTCAGGAGCAAGGGCCCACCGGCTCCCGCTGATCTAGACCGGGCTTTGGAAGGTGTGGACGACGCTTTCCTCGAGGCCCCGATGCCAAACGACCTCGAGACCGAGATACGACAGTTGGCGGCGACAATCGGCGACAGTGGCCTGCTCGCCGTGCGGTCATCCGCCACGGCCGAGGACATGGCCGCCGCCTCCTTCGCCGGCCAGTACCGGTCCTACCTCGAGATCGGCGACGACGAGTCACTGTTGAGAGCCGTGAGACTGGTATGGGCATCACTCTGGTCGCCCGCGCCTCGCGCCTACCGCGCTCATGCTGGAGTCGCAGAAGACGACCTTGGCATGGCTGTAGTGGTCATGCGCCTCGTCGCGGCCGAACG
>DASUUP010000008.1:0-8086 GCA_036373995.1 Acidimicrobiia bacterium | reverse complement strand
GTGAGTGTACGAGGGTGACTCTGGCTAGGCGGTCCGGGATTCGGGGCTCGTGGTCCTACACTTCCCACCCCTTGGACCCCCAATCCGTATTCAAGGCCTATGACGTGAGAGGCCGCGCCGACACAGGTGAGCTCGACGCCGAGTTGTACAGACTGATCGGCATCGGTTTGGTGACACGTCTTGGAGCGCCCGCCGTGGCTATTGGCCGCGATTGTCGTGAGACCAGCCCCGCATTCGCTCGTGCCCTCGGCGAGGGAGTCATGTCCGCCGGCGGTGATGTTGTCGACATCGGCGAAGTGCCCACAGACGCCGTCTACTACTACTCGGGCGCCCACGACATCCATGGGGCAGTCGTCACCGCTTCTCACAATCCGCCTGCGTACAACGGTCTCAAGTTGTGCCGACCCGGGGCGGCCCCTATCGGCGCCGAGACGGGACTCGCCGAACTGAAACAGGCCGTTGTCGAGGGAGTCGAGCCCGGCGCAGCAACTCAGGGAAAGATGCGCGCTGTCGACGTTGTCAACGACTACGTCGACCACCTCTTCGGGATCGTGCCTGCCGAATCCATAGGGCCTCTCTCCATCGCTGTCGACGGGGGCAACGGGATGGCAGGAGTCGCGGTCGAGAAGGTCTTCGACCGGATAAGTGCCACTCTGTCTGGCCTGTATCTGGAGCCGGACGGCACCTTCCCCAACCATCCCGCCGACCCGTTGGTGCCCGAAAACCTCGAGGACCTGCGAGAGCTCCTGACGACCGGGGACTTCGACTTCGGCGTGGCATTCGACGGAGACGCCGATCGCGCCTTCTTCCTCGATGATCGGGGTCAGGCCCTGGCAGGGAGCACCGTCACCTCACTCGTCGCCCGCCGCATCCTGGCCGACAACCCCGGCGCGTCTGTCGTGCACAACCTGATCACGTCCAAGGCCGTGCCGGAGATCGTCAGGGAATCCGGGGGTGAGCCTGTCCGGACCAGGGTGGGGCACAGTTACATCAAGCAGGTCATGGCCGAGACGGGCGCCGTCTTCGGAGGCGAGCACAGCGGTCATTACTACTTCAAGGACAACTATCGAGCCGACTCGGGGATGTTGGCAATGCTCTACCTGCTCCGGGTCGTCAGTGAAGACGGCCGCTCCCTGTCACAGATCAGGACTGACGTGGAGCGATACGCGGCATCAGGCGAGATCAACTTTGAAGTCGCCGATGCGGAAGCCACCATGACACGGGTGGCCGAAGTGTTCACCGATGCTGAGTTAGATCGCCTGGATGGTCTGACCGTCGATCTCGGTCAGGAATGGTTCAACCTTAGACCCTCCAACACAGAGCCCCTCCTGCGGCTCAACGCGGAAGCCCCAGATGACGGAGCCGTAGCTCGTCTGGTCAGCCGTGTGAGCGAAGTCGTGGAAGGTGCGACGTGAGCCTCATCGATCCGACACTGGCCGAGGTCCTGGTGTGCCCGGTCGACAAAGCCGAGTTGCGCGAGGACGTCCCGGCCGAGCGGTTGGAATGCACCGAATGTGGCCGGAGATACCCGGTTCGCGACGGCATTCCGATCATGCTCGTCGACAAGGCGGAAGGAGGTCCCGATGAGTGAGATGCTCGATCAGATCCGCACTCTTGGAGATCAGTTGAGATGGGCTGCCGAAGTCGAGCCGCCTCACATCGGAACGTTCTCGGAGGTGTTGTACGCCGGCATGGGTGGATCAGGAATCGCCGGAGACTACGCAGGCTCCATTGCAGCTCCGGCCGGGACCAGGGTCGCCGTCCACAAAGGCTACGGCCCAATTCCGGCCTGGGCCATCCGGGTGCGCCCGCTGCTAATTGCGGCGTCCTACTCCGGCAACACGGAGGAGACACTCGACATGGTGACCTCCGGGTGGGAGTCGGGGCTTCCCGTCGCCACGGTGACGACGGGTGGCCGGCTCGCCGAGCTCACCGACCAGCACAAGTGGGGAACCATCACGGTTCCGGCGGGTCTCCAGCCTCGCGCCGCTGTCGGCTACATGATCGGCGCCGTGGTTCGGCTTCTCGAGGGTGCGATGTCGATCGACGACCACCGTCTGGCCTTCCTCGAGGCGGCGAATCTGGCAGACGAGATGACGGCTGAAGGAAGTGATTCCTGGTCGCAGGCCGAGTCGATCGCCGCGGCACTGCAAGGACGAATCCCCATCATCTATGGGGGTGGCCCGGTTTCGTCCGTGGTCGCCCAGAGATGGAAGACACAGATCAACGAGAACGCCAAGGTCCCGGCGTGGTACTCCCAACTTCCCGAGCTCGACCACAACGAGATCGTGGGATGGGAGACGATGCCCGACATGACCAGCGAGAACATCGCGGTGGTTGTCCTCACCGACGAGAACGACCATGACCGGGTGCGAGCGCGAATCTCCCACACACGGGACCTGACCAAGGATGCCGTGCCCTGGGTGGGCGAGGTGAGATCGCGTGGAACGGCGAGGCTTGCCCGTCTCGTGTCGCTCACCGTCATCGGCGACTTGGTGTCGTGGATGCTGGCCGACCGGCTCGGCGTCGACCCCACGCCCGTGGCAACAATCGAGAAGCTGAAGGATCTCTTGAAGGACTGACTGTATGAACTACGACATCTCCAACCCCGATCTCGCCGAGGGAGGTGCCCGTCGCATCGCATGGGCTGGACGCCGCATGCAGGTGCTGGAGACCATCCGGAAGCGGTTCCGCGAGCAGAAGCCACTCGATGGTCATGTAGTGGCTGCCTGTCTCCATGTGACAGCGGAGACCGCCAACCTGATGCTGGCGCTGCGGGACGGTGGTGCGGAGCCCGTCCTCTGCGCGTCCAACCCACTTTCGACCCAGGACGACGTGGCCGCCGCCCTCGTGGCCGAAGGCATCCCTGTTTTCGCCATCAGAGGCGAAGACGATGCCACCTATTACAAACACATCCACGCCGCCCTGGACCACGCACCGGCGGTGACCATGGACGATGGGGCCGACCTGGCCACCATCCTGCACACCGATCGTCGTGACATCGAGGTGATCGGCTCCACCGAGGAGACCACCACGGGCGTGATCCGCCTCAGGGCCATGGCGGCCGACGGGACGCTCCGGGTGCCGGTCGTTGCCGTCAACGACTCCGACACCAAGCATCTCTTCGACAATCATTACGGGACCGGACAATCGACCTTGGATGGCATCATCAGGGCCTCCAACATCCTCCTCGCCGGCCAGACGTTCGTTGTGGTCGGCTATGGCGACTGCGGTCGTGGCATCGCCAACCGTGCCGACGGGCTCGGAGCCAAGGTGGTGGTCGTCGAGGTGAACGCGGTCCGCGCCCTGGATGCAGCGATGAGTGGCTATCAAGTGATGACGGCTTCTGAGGCTTCCGAGGTCGGCGATGTGTTCGTCACGGTGACCGGAAACAAGCATGTCCTTCGTCAGGAGCACTTCGACAAGATGAAGGACGGAGTCATCCTCGCCAACAGCGGGCACTTCGACATCGAGCTCGATCTGGCATCGCTGCGGGCGACGGCCACCGGCCGACGGGTGGTTCGTGAGAACCTCGAGGAGTTCGACATGCCCGACGGCCGCCGCATCCTCCTTGCTGCCGAGGGTCGTCTGGTCAACCTGGGGGCAGCTGAGGGCCATCCCGCCGACGTGATGGACATGTCGTTCTCCAACCAAGCCCTGGCGGCCGAGTACCTGATCGAGAACGAAGGCGACCTCGAGCCCAAGATCTACACCCTGCCACCCGAGATCGACCAGCAGGTGGCCTCGATAAAACTCGCCCACCTCGGTGGTGGCTTGGAGACCCTCACCCAAGACCAGAAGGACTACCTGAGCGGTTGGGAGCAAGGGACCTGACCTGCCGTCATCCCGTCCCGTGGAGGTGAGACGCGCACCATTCGCGTCCTGACTCCACAGAACGGCGCCAGATCGCTCATGCCGGGAGGTCGGCCGGCGCCCTTTTCTGTCGGTGGGTGCCGATAGGTGATCGGGCATGGTCTGTATGTGCTGTCACGTTCCATGCACTCGACGGATTTGTCGGGATTGCCTCTCCACGATTCGCCCCGCCCCCGAGCGGCTGCTCCGCGGGGGTCTGCGGTTGGTGGCACCCTTCTGCCACGATGGGGCCTCGAGGCAGCTGATGCATCTCCTCAAGTACCAGGGGGTCATCCAATATGCGCAACTCGTTGCCGAGATGCTGGCGAGTCGATTACCCGGGTCCCCTTTGGTCCCCATACCGCGCGCCCTGTCACGTAGGCTCAAGTACGGAGTCGACCCGGCCCTTCTGATAGCCCGCGAGGTCTCGGCTCGCAACGGTCAGCCGGTGATCGGGGCATTGAGCCCACCGATTCACACGCGACGTCGCGCCGGTGGCGATCATCATCGGCCGGTCGCTCCTTTCAGGGTGCGAGAGCAGCCGCGCACTCCGGTGATCCTCATCGACGATGTCGTCACGACGGGGCGGACCATCCTCTCCGCGGTGGGCGCCTTGGGACCGGAGCTCGTGGCCTTGGCCGCGGCGGCCAACGTCGTGCCCGAAGGGACTAGTCTGTGTCAGCATCACTCGTCTCAACACAGGTAGGGGGCTGAAGTTTGGCCACTGTCTTGATCGTCGATGACGCCGAGCTGTTCAGGGAAGCTCTTCGTGCGGCATTCACACAAGAAGGTTTCGACGTCGTGGCGGTAGCCGCCGACGCTATGTCGGGCATCGATCTCGCGCGGGAGCACGAGCCAGATCTGGTGATGCTCGACCTTCTGATGCCGGGGATGTCGGGTCTCGAAGTCGTGGGCACCATACTGAAAGCCAGTCCGCGGAGCCGGGTGGTCTTGCTCACTGCCTCCGAGTCTGCCGAGGATCTCCTGGCAGCGGTCAAGGCCGGCGCAACCGGTTATCTGACCAAGGACACGCCCTTGCCCCGATTGGCGTCGGACATGAGAGATGTTCTCCAAGGCGGGGCCGCGATCTCGCCGGCGATGGGGGGGAAGCTGTTCTCGGCCCTGCGAGACCTGCTGAAGCACAACGGAGCCACGGCTCTCCGTCGGCCCGAGCTCACCGGAAGGGAGATCGAGATTCTCGGGTTGGTGGGCGAGGGCAAGACATCGAAGGAGATCGCCGACGAGTTGTTCATATCGGAGAACACAGTCCGCAATCACGTGCGGAACATCCTCGACAAGCTGGGGATGAAGTCCCGGTTCGAGGCGGTCAACTGGGCCCACAGGGAGGGCCTGATCAAGGTCCGATAACGGCTTGGCGGGTCGTGCCGCCTTGCTTTGAATCGGGTCAACTCGCTCCGACCAGTACAATCGAGGTCTCAGATGTCGATCTTCCAGAACCTGCTTCGTGCTGGGGAAGGCAAGACCCTCAAGGAGTTTCAGGGGATTGCCAATGCTGTCAATGAGCTGGAGCCCACCTACGAAGCGCTCAGCGATCAAGAGCTGAACTCGAAGACAGCTGAGTTGAAGGAGCGGGTAGCCAATGGCGCCGAGCTCGATGACCTTCAGGTCGAGGCATTCGCCACTGTCAGGGAGGCAGCCAAACGCGTTCTGCATCAGCGGCACTACGACGTCCAATTGGTCGGCGCGGCGGCTCTTCACCGCGGCATGGTCGCCGAGATGAAGACCGGTGAGGGAAAGACTCTCGTCTCCACCATGCCCGCCTATCTCAACGCATTGACCGGCAAGGGCGTTCACATGGTCACGGTCAACGACTACCTGGCGGGCCGCGACGCCGAGTGGATGGGTCACATCCACCGTTTTCTCGGCCTGACCGTGGGTTTGATCCAGAACAACATGCCGACCGCCGACCGCCACCCGGCCTATCAATCGGACATCACGTACGGAACGAACAACGAGTTCGGCTTCGACTATCTGCGGGACAACATGGCCATGGCCGCCGACAAGAGGGTGCAACGGGGCCACGTCTATGCGATCGTCGACGAGGTCGACTCGATCCTGATCGACGAGGCCAGGACTCCTCTCATCATCTCGGGCAAGCTGTCCGACTCGGCCAAGTGGTACCGCGACTTCGCCAAGATCGCCCGGCGTCTCCAGCCGGAGGCCCACTACGAAGTAGACGAGAAGAAGCGCCAGGTCCTGGTTACAGAAGAAGGGGTGGCCAGGGTGGAGCAGATTCTCGGTGTGGAGAACCTCTACGACCATGCGGCGGTCGACTTCGTCCATCACCTCGAGACATCTCTCAAGGCCGAGACCCTGTATCACAACGACGTCGAGTACATCATCGACCACGGCGAGGTGAAGATCGTCGACGAGTTCACCGGGCGTGTCCTCGAGGGTCGGCGTTACTCCGAGGGTCTCCACCAGGCGATCGAGGCCAAGGAAGGTGTGGCCATCAAGGAGGAGAACCAGACCCTGGCCACCATCACCCTGCAGAACTACTTCCGCCTCTACGAGAAGCTGGCGGGAATGACTGGCACCGCCGAGACCGAGGCGCCCGAGCTGGCTCAGATCTACTCGCTCGAGGTGATCTCCGTCCCCACCAACCGGCCCCTGGCGCGTGCCGACCAAGGCGATCTCGTCTACAAGACCGAGAACGGCAAGTTCGCCGCGGTGGTCGCCGACGTCGCCGCCCGCACCGAGAAAGGACAGCCGGTCCTGCTCGGCACCGTGTCGATCGAGAAATCGGAGAGATTGTCCCGAGAGCTCGACCGGCACGGGATCAGACATGAAGTCCTCAACGCCAAACACCACGCCCGGGAGGCCGACATCATCGCCCAGGCCGGCCGCCCGGCGGCGGTGACGGTGGCCACCAATATGGCCGGCCGCGGTGTCGACATCATGCTCGGCGGTAACCCAGACGGCATGGCCCGCACCGAGCTGAAGAAGAGGGGGATCACACCCGACGACCCGTCCTATGCCGACCTCGAGACGAAGCTGACCGAGGAGTTCGAGAACCAGATCGCACCGGACAAACAGCTCGTGATCGACGCCGGGGGCCTCTACGTGGTCGGAACCGAGCGTCACGAGTCCCGGCGCATCGACAACCAGCTCCGTGGTCGCTCCGGGCGTCAGGGCGACCCCGGCGAGTCGCGTTTCTACCTGTCGCTGGAAGACGACCTGATGCGCCGGTTCCAGGGGGAGTGGGTCACCGGGATCATGGACCGCCTCCGACTCCCCGAGGACCAGCCGATCGAGGCGAACATGGTCTCCAAGGCGATCGAGCGGGCCCAGCGTCAGGTGGAGTCGCAGAACTTCGAGATCCGAAAGAACGTCCTCAAGTACGACGAGGTGATGAATCGCCAACGCGAGGTCATCTACACCTGGCGTCGATCGATTCTGGAGGGGACCGCCGGGGACGATCTGGTCGGGGAGTGGATCGAGACGGTGGTGACCGAGGTCGTCGAGAGCGAGATCTCCTCCGACATCCCTGGTTCGGACTGGGACTGGGAGTCGCTGCAGCGGGAGCTCACTCAGGTCTACCCCACGGAGATCGACCCGTCGCGGGTGACGGGTGGTCTCGACGACGTGGTGGAGCACGTGGTCGAGGAGGCGTTGGGCGCCTATGCGAGACGCGAGACCGAGCTCGGTTCCGATGTGCTCCGTCAGGTGGAGCGATCGGTCATGTTGTCGGTGATCGACAACAAGTGGCGCGAGCACCTCTCCGACATGGACTATCTGCGCGCCGGGATCGGGCTGCGGGCGATGGGACAGAGAGACCCGCTCTCGGAGTACCAGCGCGAGGCCTACGACATGTTCGCCGAGCTGGTCGAGTCGGTGAAACGAGATGCTGTCCGCTATCTGTTCCGGGTCGAGCTGGCACAGCCGAAGACCGAGCCGCAGCGGGTCGAGGCCAACCCGACCGGGGGCAAGCCGGCCAAACAGGCGGTTTCTGACAAGATCGGGCGTAACGACCCCTGCCCATGCGGGTCGGGCAAGAAGTACAAACGCTGTCACGGTGCGGCCTAGCCGCTCCATGACAGCTGTACTGGGTACTGGATCTAGGTACGCGAACGCACGATGAGCCTCGAAATCACGGATCCCAAGGCGATGCTGGCCGAGTTGCGACAGCGGCTGGTCGATGCGCGCGGCTTTCTCGACATGGAGGCCAAGGAGAGGGAGCTCGTCGCCCTCAGGGAGCGGGCCTCCGCCCCCG
>DASUUP010000007.1:0-6476 GCA_036373995.1 Acidimicrobiia bacterium | reverse complement strand
CCGTAGACCGGGATCCGGGAGTGGCCCGTGGCTACCACCGTGCGCTCCAGGCCGGCCGGTGTCTCGCTGACCGGCATCGCCACCAGATCGGGTCGGGGGACCATCACCTCGCTGACCACAGTGCTCTGAAAGGCGAGTGCCGAGGTCAACAGCTTCGAAGAGGAAGGGTCGATCACCTTTCCCGCCCCGATGGTCTTCACGAGCGAGGCGATGTCCTCGGCGGAATGCGTGTTCTCGACACTGTGCCGGGTCTTGACACCGAATATGCGGAGGAGGCCGCCGGCCACCCAGGAGAGACCAACGATGATTGGTCGGAACACCGTCACGTAGGCACGGAACGGTGCCGCGAGGAGAAGAGCGGCCCGCTCCGGTGCGGCGATGGTGGCGTTCTTCGGAGCCATCTCCCCGAACACGTTGTGCACGAAGGAGACGATGAGAAGCGAGACGATGAGCGACAGCGCGGTTACTGCCCCGTCCGGCAGGCCGATGGCCTCGAACAAGTCGTGGAAGGAGCCCTCCAACGTCTCCTCGATCACGAAACCGAGTCCGAGCGACATCGCCGCGACACCGAGTTGGGCACCGGCGAAAGTCACCGGCAACTCGTTCATCGAGGCCAACGCCCAGCGGGCGAAACGGTCGCCGGAGGCGGCCCGATCCTCGAGGGGCGGTCGCCGCGATGCCGTAAAAGCGAATTCGACGGCGACGAAGAACCCGTTGAAGACGACCAGGACGATCGCGATCAGAAGTGGGCCCACGCTCACGGAAACTCCGGTTCTGAGACGAGGCTCGCCTCCTGCACCCGGAATCCATCGACACTGTCCACCTGGAAGGTCCAGCCTTCGATGGTCACCCGGTCGCCGGGCTCGGGAAGACGCCCCAGTTCCGCGGTTATGAGCCCGCCAAGCGTCTCGTAGCGGCCCTCGGGCCAGGCGAAGCCGATCTCGGCCTCGACCTCGTGGCGATGGAGCAATCCGGAGAGCGCGTCCGAGCCGGCCTCGGAGACCCCCTCTGCCCGATCGTGCTCGTCTCGGATTTCTCCGACGATCTCCTCGAGCAGATCCTCGGAGGTGACGATTCCGGCAGTGCCGCCGTACTCGTCGGTGACCACGGCCATTCCCGAGCCCCGAGTCCGCAGCTCGAAGAGGACCGTGTCCAGAGGCTGGCTGTCGGGAATGACGAGTGCCGGGCGCATGTGGTCGACGAGCAAGGCGATGTCGCGTCTCGTCGCAGGCACGCGGAGGCTGTCCTTGACGTGAGCTACGCCTTTGATGTCGTCGAGGTCCGTTCCATAGATCGGGAAACGGCTGTGCCCCGACTCGATGGCCGCATGCTGCAGGTCGCGCACCGTCGAGGTGTCGGGCAAGCCGACTACCTGCACCCTGGGGATCATGACGTCGGACGTGAGGTTGGCCGTGAATGCAATCGAGCGGGTCAGCAGCCCGAGTTCATCCCTCGTGAGCATTCCACCCTCTCCGGAGGCGCGGATTATCAGCTCCAGCTCTTCCAGGGACCGGACTCCAGCCAACTCTTCACGCGGCTCGATTCCCATCAGCCGGACCGTTCGGTTGGCCGCCGAGTTGAGGAAGGTGATTATCGGTGAGAGGACGCCGTTGACGACCAGCATCGGGATGCCGACCCGCATTGCCGTCGGGTATGGATAGGAGATGGCGATGTTCTTGGGAACGAGCTCGCCGAGCACCAGTTGGAGAGATGTGGCGATGGCGAGGGCGAGAACCACGGTCACCGGGCCGCTGGCGTCTTCGGAGAGGCCGACCCAACCGAGCACCGGGTCGATGATCGGGCTCAGGGCTCGCTCGGCGACGAGACCGAGGACGAGCGAGGACACCGTGATGCCCAGCTGCGCACCCGAGAGGTGGAACGACAGTCGGGACAAACCGTTGTGAACGCGCCTCGCCCGACGGTCTCCCTCACCGGCGCGACGGGCGACCCTGCTCCGTTCCACCGTGACCAACGCGAACTCGCCCGCGACGAAGAAGGCATTGACGATGAGAAGGAACGCGACGAGAGCCAGGCCGGCGGTTGTATTAATCGGGCAGGACCTCGACGCTCACGAGATGGCCACAGACTAACGCCGCGAAATCTGTCACCGTGCCGCCGTACCTTGTTCGTACAGGAGGTCGAGATGCTGATCGATTGCGAACAATGTGCGATGCGGGACACCAGTGCTTGCGACGACTGCGTCGTCACCTGTCTCCTCGGAGGCGGTCCCGTCGACTTGAGCGACGACCAGGCCGAGGCGGTAGCCAACCTGGCCGACGCCGGTCTGGTGCCCAAGCTGCGGCTCGTGCCTGCCGAAAGACGGGTGTCCTGAACCGGAACGGTCGCCCTGCGCGGGTTCCGTTACACGCCATGGGGCGCGGTTACCCTGCGCCTCAGTGGTCAAGGTCTATGCAATCGTGCTCGTCCTCGGCATCATCGGGCTGCTCATCTACATCCTCGGAGGAGCTCTCGCAGAGAACCTGGGGAAGGAGGAGCGGGGGCCCGACGCTCGTTTCGGCTTGACGGGGAAACTGGTCGTCGGTGCCACCGTCGGCTTCGGGATGGGTGGAATGTCCGCCGAGTTCTCTCCGCTCGACCTCTCATGGCCGATTGCCCTCCTCATTGCGCTCGTGGCCGCCGGTTTGTCCGTGTTCTGGGTGCGCTACGCCGTGGGTGAGACCGGCGGTCGATGATCTTCATATCCGACGTCCACGACTCACCGGCCGCCCTCAAGAGGCTCGTGGCGCTCGACGAGGAGATCGTCATCCTCGGCGACCTGGTCAATCTCACCGATTATCGAACGGGAGAGGGTGCGGTGGCCGCGGTGATGGGTGCTGACTTCGCCTCACGCTCTTCGGCAGCGAGGGGCAAGGGCGCGTATACGGAGATGCGCTCGTTGTGGCAGGAGCGCTCAGCCGAGTCGGCCGAGGAGTTGCGACGGCTCATTGGAGAGCAGTTGGCCGCCCAGTACCGCAACGCCGGGGAGTCGCTGGTGGGGGGGCACGGTTTGGTGATCCACGGGAACGTCGACCGTCCAGGCCCGCTCCAGGAGATCCTTCCCGAGGGTTTCCGCTACGTCCACGGTGAGGTCGTGGAGCGTGACGACCTGCGCATCGGCTTCGTCGGCGGGGGAGTCCCCACCCCGTTGCAGGCGGCCGGAGAAGTGTCCGACGAGGAGATGGCATTCATTCTCGACTCCATCGGTCCCGTGGATGTCCTGTGCACGCATGTGGCTCCGGCCCTCACCCCGCTCCGACTCGACGTTGTGACCGGCCGCGAGGAGCGCGGTTCGGACCAGGTGTACGAGTACCTCGCGCAGCACCAACCTCGCTATCACCTCTTCGGTGATGTCCATCAACCCCAGGCGTCGACCTGGCGTGTCGGCAGCACCAGGTGCTTCAACGCCGGCTACTTCCGGGCTACCGGCCGGTTCCTCAGGCTCGATGACGGTGTCGTCCACATTGGGTCCGTCGACTAGTGGCACTCTCGCTTCACAACTAGATTCAGCACCTCACATGGCTGAAGGAACCTTCTCCACCCTGGAAATCGACGCTTCTCCCGAGACTCTCTACGACGTCGCCGCTGACGTCTCCGCCTATCCCGAGTGGGCCAGCGGCGTCAAGGAGGTCGAGGTGCTCGACCTGGATTCGGACGGTCGCGTCGATCGGGCCCGCTTCGTTCTCGAAGGCTTCGTCAAGGAGATCGAGTACGTGCTCAAGTACACCCACGACCGTCCCAGCCACCTGAGCTGGGTGGCCGAGGAGAGCGACGACCTCAAGATGCTCGAGGGGTCCTACCAGTTCCACACCTCCGAAAGCGGCGCCACCGAGGTGGTCTACGGCCTGTCTGTCGACCCCAAGTTCATCATCCCCGGTTTCATTCGGCGTCAGGCCGAGAAACAAATCGTGTCCACGGCCCTGCGCGGACTGCGAAAACGGGTATCCAACGGCGACTGAAGATGCGGATCGTCCTGGTCACCGGCAAGGGGGGAGTCGGCAAGACGACCGTCGCCGCCGCTACGGCCCTGGCCTCTGCAGACTCCGGTTACCGGACGCTCATCACCTCGACCGACCCGGCCCATTCCCTGGCAGACGCCCTCGCCGTCCAACTGGAGAGTGACCCCACCCGCATCGTGGAGCGTCTCGACGGTCAGCAGATCGACACACAGAAACAGCTCGATCGCTACTGGGGGTCGATCCGGGACCAGCTGATGGATGTTCTCGACTGGGGCGGAGCTGCGGGGATCGAGGCGGAGGAGTTTCTCGTGTTCCCCGGGATGGACGAGCTGTTTGCGTTGCTGGAGGTCAACAGACACGCACGGTCGGGTGAATACGACGTGCTCGTGGTCGACTGTGCCCCTACCGCCGAGACCCTGCGTCTGCTGTCCCTGCCCGAGGTTCTCTCGTGGTACTTCGAGAAGGTCCTGCCGACGGAGCGCAGGCTGATGAAAGCGGCGCGGCCGCTCCTCAATCGAATCACGAACCTCCCGTTGCCCGAGGACGAGGTGTTCACTGCGGCCCAATCGGTGTTCGAGTCGGTGGATGGCGTCAAGGAGCTGATGTCTCAGCCGGAGATCACGTCGGCGCGTCTCGTGGTGAATCCAGAGAAGATGGTGATCGACGAGGCCAGGAGAACGTACAGCTACCTGGGGCTATTCGGTTATGGCGTCGACGGCGTCATCGTCAACCGGGTCCTGCCCGACCTGGTGGCAGATCCTTACTTCGATCGATGGCGCTCGATCCAGAAGGATCACCTGGACACGATCGACGACGCCTTCGCCGACGTGCCCCGCCTCCGGCTCCGGCTCTTCGATGACGAGATGGTGGGCATCGATCGTCTTCGCATCATGGCTGCCGAGCTCTACGGCGACCGCGACGCCATCGCCGACTTCGAGGCCACGACGCCCTTCCGGGTCGTGGAGGAGGGCCCCCTGGTGACCATGGAGCTCGATGTCCCCTTCTTCGACAAGTCCGAGCTGAACGTCTTCCGCCACGGGAACGAGCTCTATGTGCAACTCGGCTCCTATCGACGCTCGTTTCTCCTTCCCGACGCATTGCAGCGTCGTCAGGTGACCAGGGCCCAACTCGAGGAGGGCACCCTCAGGGTCTCGTTCGGCAAGCCGGGGGAGGGGTCGTGAAGGAGCAGTCACCGACCATGGCCGCATTGGGCAGGGCCGGCCGTCGGGCTTCGATCCATTTGATCCAGGCCGTGGTCGAAGGGCTCAAAGCCGTGGAGGCGGTCATCGAAGAGATCGGTGGCATTGCCGACCGGGGGGACCATCATGACGCCGACAAGAACCAGAAGCAGAGAATCGAGATCGAGTGACCAACGAAGAGCCGACACGGATTCGACCCGACGAAGTACTGCCACCGGACGGCAAGAGCATCCAGACGCGCGAGCTGGTCAAGGATGCCGTGATGATGATGCCGAACATCGTGAAGCTCGTGGGGCGACTCCTCAAGGATCCGAGGGTTCCGAGACGGGCCAAGATCACACTGGGCCTGGCTGCCGCCTACGTCATGAGCCCGATCGATCTGATCCCAGAGGTGATTCCGTTGGTGGGTTGGGCCGACGATGTCGTCATCTTGATGTTCGCCATCGACTCCCTCATCGAGCGGGCCGGCTCCGACATCGTCGAAGAGCACTGGGATGGCCCCGGCGATCTGCTCGGCCTGGTTCGCGACGTCGTAGGCGTCTCTCGCAACGTCGTCCCCAAACGGCTTGGCCAGATCATCGACCGGCTCAGCGGCTGAATCGACTGAGGACCTAGCATTCGGTCATGGCTTTTCGAGACGGTCTCTCCGACTTTCGCTCGGACACGGTCACCCGGCCCACGGCGGCAATGCTGGAGGCGATGGCGTCTGCGCCGCTCGGCGACGACGTCTATCACGACGACCCCACCGTCCTCGCTCTGGAAGAGGAGTCGGCCGAAGCCACGGGCAAGGAGGCCGCCATCTACGTCCCCACGGGGACGATGGGCAATCAGCTCGCAATCATGTTCCACACCCAACCTGGTGAGGAGGTCCTGGCCAACGGGTCGAGTCATTTGAGATCGATCGAGGCCGGGGCAGCCCAGGCCTTGTCGGGCGTCGGGTTTCGCACAGTCGAGCGAGAAGGAGGGCAGATCCTCGCCGAGGACGTCGATGACGCAATGGAGCTCGCCGGTTTCTTCCCACGCATCGGATTGATGACCTGGGAGAACACCCATAACCTCTCCGGCGGCAGGGTGATCCCGTTCGAGATCATGGAGAAGACATCGGCCCGAGCCCGGAGCCACGGCCTCGACATTCACATCGACGGAGCCAGGATCTGGAACGCCGTCGCCGCCACCGGGATCGATGGCCCGGCCTGGGCGGGTCTGGCCGACACCATCCAGTTCTGTTTCTCCAAGGGGCTCGGAGCCCCGGTGGGATCGATCGTTTGCGGAAGGGCCGACGCCATAAGCGAGATCAGGTACCTGCGGCGGCGAATGGGCG
>DASUUP010000006.1:0-8319 GCA_036373995.1 Acidimicrobiia bacterium | reverse complement strand
CAATCGGCTGATCGCGCGTTATCCGGAAGCAAAGACGGCGCTCGACTACGAGAATCCATGGCAGCTCCTGGTGGTGACGGTGATGTCGGCGCAGACCACCGACGAGAACGTGAACAAAGTCGCCCCCAATCTCTTCGCCCGATACCCGACACCCTCCGATCTCGCCGACGCCAACCCCGAGGAGGTCGAGCAGATCATCTACCCGACGGGTTTCTTCCGGCAGAAGACGAAGTCGATCATCAGCCTGTCCCAGGACGTCGAGGAGATGTTCGACGGACAGATCCCGGCCCACCTCGACGAGCTCGTGAAGCTGCGTGGCGTTGGCCGCAAGACGGCGTCGGTCGTGTTGGCCGAGGTGTGGGACGTGCCGGCGATCGCGGTCGACACCCACGTGAAGCGCGTGGTGCGCCGGCTGGGGCTCACCGACCAAACCGACCCCGACAAGATAGAGACCGATCTCAAAGCGCTGTACCCAACCGACACCTGGTCCGGCATCTCGATGCGCTACATCCAATTCGGCCGCGATACCTGCGATGCCCAACGTCCGAGGTGCGGGGAGTGCGAGATGTTCGGGCTTTGCGAGTGGCCGGACCGCTTCGAGGCTGCCGGTAAGAAGCCTCGGTGACTGCTCGAATCAACCCGACCGACAGAGAGATCCTCGGGCTGGCGATCCCGGCGCTGGGAGCGCTGGCCATCGATCCTCTCCTCACATTGGCCGACACCGCGTTCGTGGCTCGCCTCGGAACGGTGGAGTTGGCCGCACTCGGTGTCGATGCCGCCATCCTCACCCTGGCATTCTTCGCATTCAACTTCCTGTCGTTCGTGACCACACCCCTGGTCGCCAAGGCACTGGGACGAGGTGAGACTGAAGTGGCACGGGACTACGTGGCCACGGTTCTGATCCTGGCCGTCGCCCTCGGGCTGGTGATGACGGCTCTCGTCGAGACGTTTGCCCCGCTGTTCGTCGACGTGATGGGTGCGGAGGGAGAGGTAGCCACCGCCGCCGTCAGCTACCTGCGGATACGCGCCCTGGCCACTGTCGCCGTTCTACTGGTCACGGCCGGGCATGGCACCTTTCGCGGCCACAAGGACACCAAGACCCCTTTCCTGGTGGCGCTCGGCGTCAACGGTCTCAACCTCATCCTCGACCCGATTCTCATCTTCGGGCTGGACTGGGGCCTCGAAGGAGCCGCCGTGGCAACGGTCATCGCGCAATGGATTGGTGCCATCTGGTTTCTCCGCCTCATCATCGTGAGGGGCATGGCGAGACGTCCTCGCCGGTTCAGCGAGAGCCTCCCGACATTGATAACGCTGGGTCGCAACGGTGGCCTGCTCATGGTGAGAACGGCGTTCCTGCTCGCCGCATTCACGTTCGCGGCCTCCACCGCCACACGACTGGGAGTCGTCGAGATCGCGGCTCATCAGCTCGTCGCGCAGCTCTTCTTGTTGTCTGCGATGTTGGCTGACGCATTGGAGGTGGCCGCCCAGGCAATGGTCGGGGACGAGACCGGCAGGGGAAGCGTCGACTCGTTGCGGGCTTTGTCCCGACGTCTTCTGGGGTGGGGTGTCCTGGTCGGCGGCATGCTGTTCGTCTTGGTCGGGGTGGGTCGGTACGGCCTCCAGGTGCTGGCCAGCGAGGAGCAGGTGGGAGATCTCGCCGTGCAGGCGGCGGTGATAGCCGCATTGCTCGAGCCCGTGGCAGCACTGGTCTTCGTCGCCGACGGCATCTTCGTGGGTCTCCTCGCCGTCGGGACAATGGCGTTGTCGACGGCGACCGGCTCGATCGCGGCCATCGCTCTCATGCAATGGTCTCCGCTGGGCGACTCGCTCACCGGCATCTGGTGGGCGTTGGGCGTGTTCCTGGTTCTGCGAGGAGTCGTCTTCCTGGCGGGCTATCGGCGAGCGGTGGTGACTGCAGTCAAGTCCTGACCCTTGGTCTCGGGGAGGGGTGCGATGAGCGCGGCGGCGATCGCGGTGCCCACGGCCAGCATGTAGACGGTCTCGGAGAGACCGAAGGTGTCGATGGTCCAGATGCCCGAGATCAACCCGATTGCCGAGCCGACCACGGCGGCGTTGGTGGCTGCGGTGTTGGCGCTGGACCGGAGGTGCGTGGGGAACAGCTCCGCGCGGTGTGAACCTGCGGATGGGACGAAGGCGAATGTCCCGAATCCGGACACCATCGCTGCCGTGACGATCACCGGTATGGACATCACCGAATAGAGGGTCACCCCGCCGACGATGGTGAGGAGGAGAGCCAGGATCGATGTGTTGCGTCGTCCCCAGGAGTCGGCGAGATGGCCGCCGACGAAGAAGCCGACGGCTCCCAGAGTTCCGCCGATCAGAAGGATCACGGCGGCCTCGCCTGCTCCGACACCGACGTCAGAGATCAACCGCTCGGTGTAGAAGGCGGCACCGACCGCCCCGTACGCGGACGCCAGGAAGTGGAGAACGACCACGGTCCAGAATCGCCCCGCCCATGGCCCTCTTATCAGCTCACGCCAGTGGCCGTCGTGATCGGCTTCGCGAAAGACATCGCTCTCGGGGACGAACCGGATCAGGAACGGGAGGAGGAGAAAGCCGATGGCTGTGAGCAGATGTGGGATCCGCCACGCTTCGCCTCCTCCGTCGGCGAGAGGGAGGACCATGAGCGCCATCCCGCCTCCCAGGGAGACAGCCGCTCCGTAGAAAGAGATCGAATACGCCCGGATCGAGGGCGACACTGTCTCGGCGAGGATGACCACCGCCAGAGCCGACACCGCCGCAGTCCCGGTGCGGAGAACAGCATGGGCGACTCCGAATTGCCATGCCTCGAACACGAGCCCGGCGAAGGCCCCGCCGACCATGATCAGGGTCATGGCGATGAGGAACGGTCGACGTCGTCCCTTGTGATCGCCGAGCCAGCCGATGGGGAGGGCCGCGAACGCGGCAAGGCGGGCAAGGCCCAGTAGAAGGCTCATCTCGCCCTCGGAAAGGCCGAGCCCGGCACGTGTGAAGGGAAGGCCGGCGCTGGCCTGAGATTGGGCGAAGCCCTGGATCACCCCGGCGAGCCAGATGATCAGGACCACCTGGCGATCACGTCTGGTGAAACGTCCGACCGGGAGGAAGATGTCGAAGACCCGGCGGGCCGATTCACGCATTCAGCGAGGGTATACGCCGCCCGGCGCCGACCTGGCCTGGGCGAATCTGGTGTCGGCCACTGTCTTTAGCGGCTGTAAACACAGACCATGGGAACATGGCCACCACGTGACCCGTTGAGATAGCCCGGAATGTTCGAGAACGTCGGCGATGCCGCCTACATGATCCAACTCGTCGTCGCCTTCGGCGCCGGCGTCATCTCGTTCATCTCGCCATGCGTCTTGCCGCTGCTCCCTGGCTACCTGTCGATGATGTCGGGCTACTCGGCGGCACAGCTCGACCGGGGCCAGGTCTCGACACGCCGGATGCTCAGGGTGATTCTCCTCTTCATTCTCGGGTTCACCGTCGTGTTTGCCGCCTTGGGAGCCGCCGCCACCGGCTTCGGGCAGTTTCTCCGCTCCAATCTGACCCTGCTCACACGCGTCGCCGGGGTGGTGATCATCGTCTTCGGGATCCTGATGGTGGTGATGGCCGTATCCAATCGCGGATTCCTGGCGACGATGAGCCAGGAGAGGAAGGTCCATGTCCGCCCCTCCCGGCTCGGCAAGTGGGCGCCGCCGGTGATGGGGGCAGCCTTCGGCTTTGGCTGGACCCCGTGCATCGGGCCTGTGCTCACTGTCATCCTGGCCACGGCGTCGGTTCAGGAGACAGTTGGTCAGGGCATCCTGCTCCTCATCGTCTACTCACTGGGCCTGGGTGTCCCCTTCCTGCTCGCAGGGCTGGGCCTGTTCAAGTTCTTCGGGCGTCTCAAGCCCTATCTGCGCCCGATCAACATCGCCTCGGGGGTCCTGCTGGCCCTGTTCGGGGTGCTGATGGTCACCAACAGTCTCGGCGACATGTCGGCCTGGTTTGTTCGTCTCTTCGAATCCGTACCCTTCTTACGTGACCTCGCAACAGTCTGAGACCGCCTGGATCGCCCCCGAGTCCCCAGACCTCGTTTGGTTCTCGGGCGCCGACACCACGCGCTTCCTCAACGACCTGATCAGCCAGGAGATCGGAGATCTGGCCGATGGGGAGGCCCGCCGCTCTCTCCTCCTTGCCCCCCAGGGAAAGCTCCAGTTCATCCTCTGGGTCGTCAGGGACGGTGATCGCATCGGGCTCGTCACCGACCCGGGTAGGGGAGAAGAGCTGGCCGCAGCCCTCAGCCGGTACCGGATCAGGGTCGACGTCGACATCGAAGTGGAATCAGATGAGGTCTGGCTGGTGATGGGTGAGGGCGACGGCTACGACGTGTCCTGGCCGGCTGTGGCCCGACGTCTGGTCGTTGGCGATCGTCCCGAACTGCCCACCGGCACCGATGACGACTACGAGGCGCTGAGGGTCTCTGCCGGCGAGCCGGCCTGGGATGTGGACGTCGACGAGGGAACGATCCCGCACGAGTCGGGACTGGTTCCTTCCAGCGTCGATTTCACCAAGGGCTGTTTCCTCGGCCAGGAGCTGGTGGCGCGAATCGACAGCCGTGGCGGCAACACGCCCAGAAACCTGCGACTGATCGAGACAACCGACCGGACGATCGCTGCGGGCGCCACCCTCACCCGAGATGGGAAAGACGTGGGGTCGGTCACCTCGGCCGTGGGTGGGCTCGGTCTGGCCATGGTGCGGCGAGAGGTCGACGTCGGTGACCAGGTGCTGGCCGGGGACGTCCCAGTGATGGTGAGGCAGCTTCCAACTAACTGAGCGGATAGTTCACCGCTTTCTTACAAATGCAAGGCCAGACTGGGTTCCGTGACCGCCAGCCCGAGATCCGTGCTGCTCGTGGAGGATGACGATGCCATCGCCGACATGCTCCGCACGTTCTTCGAGCGCGATGGGTACCGGTTCCTTCACGCCCTCACCGGAGAGGAGGCAGTCGAGCGTCTCCGCATTCGACCCGTGTCGGCGATCCTCCTCGACCTCAACCTCCCCGGCATCGACGGGGTGGAGACCTGCCGCCGCATCCGGGAGTTCGCCAAGACCCCGGTGATCATGCTGACCGCACGGGACTCGGAGGTCGACAAGGTGCTCGGTCTCGAGATGGGCGCCGACGACTATGTCACCAAGCCCTTCTCGCCGCGCGAGCTGCTGGCCAGGGTCAAGGCCGTGCTCCGCCGTTCCGAGGAGCCTCCTTCCAAACCGCGCATCATCGACGTCGAGGGCTATGAGATCGACAGTGGGAAACGTCGGATCACGACCCCCGGCGGCGAGACGGTCGAGCCCACTGCGAAGGAGTTCGACTTGCTCTGGTTCCTCGCCGAGAACGCCGGTTTCGCCATGAGTCGCAGTCAGATCCTCGAGGCGGTCTGGGGTTACGAGTACTTCGGGGAGACCCGAACGGTCGACGTGCACATCCGCCAGCTCCGCAAGAAGATCGAGGGGATTCCCATCGAGACCGTCTGGGGCGTCGGTTACCGACTGGGCCCCTGATGCGTCGCCGGCTCTTCTGGACGATCGCCGGTGTGGCGGCTGCCACCGGGATCCTGGTGCTGATCGCCGCCGTCTTCGCTTCGCAGCGAGCAGCCGTGGACGCCACCTATCGCGAGCTCCAAGTGTCGGCCAACGAGGCCGTTGCCATCATCGATCAGCAGCTCGAGGGCACCCGCCCGATCGTTGCCCAAGCCGAGCTGCTCGCTCTCCTCGGCGGGGACGAGCTTCGTCCATTGTTCAACCGGATAAGACGCACCGCCGGCGGCTCCGAGATCGGGTTTGCCTGGGTCGATTCCCAGGGGGGTTTGAGAACCAACGCCGACATCTTCAATCGACTCGACATCGTCGGTGAGACGTTCACCGAGGGGGAGACCTACGAGGAATCCTCGACCACCGGTGAGCTGGTCGTGGTGACTCCGACGACGGTGTCGGTGCGCAACACCGACGTGACGCTTCTCGTGGCTCTCGCCCGGGAGGCACCCATCGTCCGACTTCAGGATCAGGGCGCCGGGCTTCTCCTCCTGGTGGCGGGCATCGTCGTCCTCGCTGCGACCGGTGCCCGCGTGCTGTCCAACCAGCTCGCCAGCAGGTTGGAGCCGCTGGCGACAGCTTCCCGTCGTGTGGCGGCAGGTGACGTGAAGGCACGGGTGCCTGAGATGGGCGACCCCGACCTCGACGCAGTGGGCGCCGCCTTCAACGACATGGCAGCCGAACTGGAGGCCACCGCACAGCGGGAGCGCGACTTCATCCTGGGCGTGGGCCACGACCTCCGCACCCCGTTGACGACGATCGGCGGCTACGCCGAGGCGCTCGAGTCGGGCGAGCTCGGAGAAGGGGATTTGGCACGGATCGGATCGATACTCGGTGTCCAGAGCCGTCAGCTGGGGCGTCTCATCGACGACCTGTCAACACTTGCCCGGCTGGAAGGGGCCGAGTTCAGCCTGCGCCAGGAGTCGGTCGACGTCGGGGCGCATGTCACCGAGGTCGTCGAGGGTTTCCGACGTCGTTCCGACGAGCTCGGCCTCGATCTGACCGTGGACGCCGACGACGGTGTGGTCATGGACGCCGATCCGGACCGGCTCGGCCAGATCGCCCAGAACCTCGTGGAGAACGCACTCAGGCACACTCCGGAGACCGGATCGGTGACCGTGGAGGTGACCGGTGACGCCGAGGCAGTCACCATCGTCGTGTCCGACACCGGCACCGGCATCGCCCCAGGGGACCTGCCTCACGTCTTCGACCGCCACTACGTGGGCCGTCAGCGGTCGGTCCACAAGGAGGGCACCGGGCTCGGGCTGTCCATCGTGAAGGGTCTCGTCGACAGGATGGATGGATCGGTGACTGCCGAATCCCGGCCCGGCCGGGGCACGACGATCACGGTGCGTCTGGTGCGCTGACCCAGACGCCGCCCTTCATCACGCCGGCCGGCTCCTCGAGAATCGTGACGTCATCGAGTGGATTGCCATCGACGAGCACCAGATCGGCATAGAGATCGGGCGCCAGCGATCCGACACGATCCTCCCAGCCCATCAGCTCAGCGGCCCACCGTGTTGCCGACTGGATCGCTCTGGCAGGGGTGAGCCCGTGCTCGACGTACAGCGAGAACTGGCGGGCGTTGTCCCCGTGCGGGTAGACCCCGGCGTCGGTGCCGAAGGCGATGCGGACGCCGGCTTCGACCGCCTTGCGGAAGCCATTCCGTTGTGTGTCCTTCGTCATGTCCGACTTGCGCATGACCTCGTCGGCGTAGCCCCGAGAAGGGCCCACCTCGGAGATGTAGTCCCCGTCGTAGAGGTCGGCGGAAAGATAGGTGCCACGCTCCATCATCAGCTCGATGGCCTCGTCGTCGAGCATCGACCCGTGCTCGATCGACCGGACACCGGCGCGGACGGCGCGTTTGATCCCTTCGGTCCCGTGAGCGTGGGCGGCGACATGGGTCCCGTTCTCGGTGGCGATCTCTACTGCGGCGCGAAGCTCGTCTTCGGTGAACTCGGGTGCGCCCGGGTTGGTACCGGAGGTGAGCACGGCGCCCGTGGCGAGGACCTTGATGAAGTCGGCCCCGTAGCGGAGGATCTGGCGGACGTTGGAGCGCATCTGGTCGATTCCTGACGTGACTCCGAATCGCAACTCACGGGGTAGTACGTCGTCGACGTCTGGTGCCAACCCGGTGATGTCACCGCCTCCGCCCGGGCAGGTGACGTATGCCCCGGCCACCATCATCCGGGGCCCCAGAACCCAGCCGGCGTCGATGGCGTCGCGCAAGGCAACGTCGGTGAAGGCCCGCCAGGTTCCGATGTCGCGGACCGTGGTGAACCCGGCCGCAATGGTCAGCGAGGCGTGGTGGACACCCACCAGGGCGTCCTGGGCTCCGGTGCGCTGGACGAGGGCGGCATAGCCCTGACCGTCGTCCTCGGTGGATGCCAGGTGAGTGTGGACGTCGATGAGACCGGGAAGGATGGTCTTGTCTTCGAGCCGTGTTCCTTCGCCGGTGGCGGGCTCGACCGCCGTGACCCGGTCGTCGTCGATGACGACCTGATGGTTCTCGAGCATCTCCCCGGTGACCGAGTCGAATACGCGGTCGGGGACCAGGACGCGGCGTGTCATGCGCGGTATCAAAGCAGTCAGGAAAACGTTCTGCGGATGTCGGCGCCATCACAGGGCGTCTCGACTCACAGAACGGCAGAGCACCGGCTCGCGACCGATGGCACCGCGCTGGTGTTGCAATGGTGCCAAACGTGTGCCATAATGGCACCATGAACTTGACTACCTATGTCGAGCGTCTTC
>DASUUP010000005.1:0-10108 GCA_036373995.1 Acidimicrobiia bacterium | reverse complement strand
CAGGAGGACAGCACCTCGTGGGTGTAACCAGGAAATAGCTCCTCGGCTCGCATGCAACCACCGAGCCGACTGCTCCGTTCGAGTACCGCGACGCTGTGGCCCGCCCGCGCCAGCATCCCTGCGCACACGAGCGAGTTGATTCCACTTCCGACGATCACGTAGTCGAACCGATCGGCCACCGTGCGTTAGGAGAGCTCTCTCTCGGCGGCTTCGAAGAACTCCTCGACGATGGTGTCGGCCTTCTTCTTGATCGTCGATGAGCCCATCGAAGCGACCGTGCCCACCACCTGATAGCTTCCTTCTACCTGGATGGTCGTCCCTGCGTCGGTGGGGGTGAGACTCATGCTGGCATCGACTGAGATCGTGGTCCCGACCGAACGGTCGGTGCCGCTGCCACGGAAACGGATCCTCTTCTCCTCTTCTACGTCGGTCACCTCTACGTCCATGTCGGCGTGGAGCTTGAAGGGGCCGAATTTGTCTTGGAGAACCACCGTGTAGGTCTTCAGTCGCTCGATCTCGCTGACGTCATGGGCGATGGTCACCCAGCCCGCGATGCGATGGACGTCGGTCAGGACCGACCAACAGTCAGACGGGCCGGCAGCCACCTCCAGCGTGCGACTCAGTTGTCCCGAAGGCATATGAGACGGTCAGCCCGACCCGGAGACCACGCTCACGCCCCGGCCTTCGTCGAGTCCGTGGCCTTGAAGGAGGCGGAAGACCCTCTCCGGGGGATTGTGCGAATCCCACACCAGAGGCGAGTCCGCACCCAGCGCGTCCTGAATCGCCGAACAGATGGTGTGCAGCGGTGCACCTCCGCCTTCACCCATCCCTTTGGCGCCGGTTCCCGTGAACGGAGACGGCGAGACCACGTGGTCGGTTTCGATGTTGGGCAGGTCGACTGCGGTGGGGGCGTGATAGAAGAGGAAGTTGCTGGTCCGCAACTGCCCGTCCTCGTCGTAGTCCATGATCTCGCGCAGTGCGGCACCGAGACCATGAGCGGTCGCACCATGGACCTGGCCCTCCACGATCATCGGGTTGAACCGTGTTCCACAGTCGTCCACAGCTGCATACCTCAAGATCTCGACCTTCCCGGTCTCCTCATCGACCTCCACGACCGCAGCGTGGGTCTGGGTTGCATAGGTGAGTGTGAGGTTCCCGTACTTCTTCTCGGTGTCGGGCACCTCGAACGGAGGAACGTAGACATGTCTGCGCACCAGGCTCACCTGGCTGGCGAGCTCTTCGGGCAGCACCGCGTTGTTCCAATAGACCATGCCGGCGAAGGCGATGAAAGGGAGCCATCTCTCGTCGTCGCCTGGGATCCCGGCGCCACCGTTGAACAGCTCGATCTCGTCCTCCGACGCCTGAAGTGCGAAAGCGGCGAGCTTTCTGATGTCGCCGCGGAGCTCTTCGCAGGCCCCGATGACGGCGTTCATCCCGGTCACCGCGAACTGGCTGGCGTAGGTTCCGGAGAACCCGATGTGAGCGCTGTGCTCGCTATGGAATCCAGCCTTGACCCGAACGTTCTCGGGGCTGACGCCCAGGATGTCGGCTGCCTTCTGCGCAGCCGTGGTCTCGTGACCTTGACCCTGGGATATCGTCCCCACTGTCACGACGATCTCACCGTAGAGATCCAGCTTCGCCGTACACGCCTCGCCGTTCCCCGAGAACGGGAGGTCCGGGTTCAGGATCCGTGACTGACCGAAGTTGTTGGTGCCGGAGTCGAGTGTCGTGCCGATGCCGATGCCGATGCGTCGGCCGGTCCCCTCGGCCTCGGCCTTCATCTTCATCGCACCCTCGTAGTCGATCAGCTCCAGCGCCTTGTCTAGCGCCCCGGGGAGGTTTCCCGAGTCGTAGACGCACCCGTTGGGTGTCGTGTACGGATAGTCCTCGGGCTGGACGTAGTTCTTCTTCCGCAACTCGACGGGATCGAAGCCCAACTCCCTTGCCACCGTGTCGACCACACGCTCGATCATCCACAGATGCTGCATCCGGGAGTAACCGCGGTTGGGGACCGCGGGGCACTTGTTGGTCAGCGTCTCCTTGTAGTCCACCTGGATGTGCTTGAACTTGTAAGCACCGGGTGTCACCTGAGACCAGATCACCGCACCTAGCGGCTCGTAGTGCAGGTATCCGCCGGCGTCGTCGTAGGCCTTCAGCTTGAAACCGAGAATGGTGCCATCGGCCATCACAGGGACCTCGATGTCCACGAAGGTCCGCTCGTTGCCGTGTCCGGCCGTCAGATGGTGCTCCGTCCGGGTCTCGGTCCACTTGACCGGTCTTCCCGCCTTTCGGGACAGCAAGGCCAGGGCTCCGATCTGCTGATACGAGTTGATCTTGATCCCGAACCCGCCACCGATGTCCTGGACGTCGAACTGGAACTGGTCGAGCCCGACCCCGAGAGACGGCTCGATGACGGCGGCACCGAACGTCGGGAACTGGTTGTTGGAGATGACCTTGATCATGTCCGTCCCCGGGTCCCAATTGACGATGGCCGCGTTGCACTCGATCGGTGTCGAAGAGAACCGGTGAAAGTGGAGCCGGTCGATCTTGACGACGTGATCGGCGTTCTCCAGCGCCCAATCGATATCACCCCAGTCGAACATGCCTTGCCAGCCGATATTGTCTCCGAGGCCGTCGTGAAGCACGGGTGCGTCCGCGTCGGCGGCCGCCACACCATCGGTCACTGCAGGCAGAGGCTCGTACTTGACGACGACTTTCTCGGCTGCGTCGGCGGCCGCGTCGCGGCTCTCGGCGAGGACCATGGCCACCGCCTCACCCTGGTAGCGGACGCGGTCGACTGCGAGCAGGTACTCGTTGATCTGGCCCCCATCGGGACGGGGAGCGAACTGGAACATCGGCTCCGAGATCGCCTCGACCTCCTCACCGGTCAGTGTTGTGATCACACCGGGGACCTGTTCGGCCTCGGATGTGTCGATGGACAGAATCTTGGCGTGGGCATGCGGGGACCGCACGAATTGCGCGTACGCCATGCGGTGCATGCCCTCGTCGTCGACGAAGGCTCCTTGCGCCTTGAGCAGCCGCTCGTCTTCCTTTCGGGGCAGGCTCTGGCCCGACCATGTCGGGGCATGAATCTCTGTCTTCTCACGGATGGTCACGAAGTCACCTCCTGGCCCGATGCTTCCTTGACGGCTCTGACGATGTTGACGTAACCCGTGCAACGGCAGATGTTTCCCTGTATCCCCTGGCGGATCTCGTCTTCGGTGGGGGTGGGATTGCGCTCCAACAAGAAATCGGCGCTCATGAGCACCCCCGAGGTGCAGTAGCCGCATTGCAGGCCGTGGTGCTTGCGGAACGACTCCTGGAGGTCGTTCATCTCACCGTCTGCAGCCATGGCTTCGACCGTCTGGATCTCCGCGCCGTCCGCTTGGACGGCGAGCATCATGCAGCTCTTGATCGTCCTGCCGTCGTATCGCACGGTGCATGCTCCGCAATGGCCGGTGTCGCACCCGATCTTGGGGCCTCTCAAACCCAGATCATCTCGTAGGAAATGGACGAGAAGCCGTCGGGACGGCACCGTCCTCGTCACCTCGTCACCGTTGATCGTGAACGTGATCTCCTGCATGTCGGTGCCTCTACTCATCTGCCCCACCTCCGATGGCATCTAGAACGGCTCGTTTGGCTACGACCGGCGCCAGCGCTCTCCGGTAGTCGCTGGTCCCGTCTGGATCGTCGGGGAAGAAGTCGATGCCGTCGGCAATGTCGGCGGTGGCTCCGGCAACCGCTTCGGGATCGGTAGCCACACCCTCCAAAGCCGAAGCGGCCTCCGGTCGCAAGGTGGGCACCGGCAGGCACCCGAGAGCCAGGCGGGCGTCGGCGATGCTGCCGTTGTCGGTTCGGACCACGGCGACCGCACGGGCCGCGGCCTCGCCGATCTCGACCTCGTTCCACCCCACCGAGTAGCCGTCTCCCAGCGCCGGGAAGGTGATGCTGTGGAGGATCTCGTCCTCGCCGACAGCTGTACTGAAGAATCCGGTGTAGAAGTCCTCGGCCGATACGTCTCGGTCGCCACCCGATCCGGTGAGATGCATCACCGCGCCCAGCGCCACGCTGAGCACCGGGAAGTTGTTGATGGGGTCGTTGTGGCAGACATTGCCTCCAATGGTCCCACGGTTGCGAATCTGTTGATCGACCGTCCTGGCCGCGACCTTGGAGATGATGGGCTGAGCGGCCTGGAGCTCATCGGAGTGCTCCAGTTCGTCGTAAGTCATTCCCGCCCCGATCCGGACGGACCCGTCGTCGCCCTTGTCGACGAACCGGAGCTCGTCCAATCGGCTGATGTCGATCAGGAGGTCGACCTGGGTTGCTCGCAGCTTGAGAAGGCTGATGAGACTCTGCCCGCCCGCCAACAAGCGAGCGCCGTCGGTTTCGCTCAGTGCGCTGGCAGCATCGGCGATGCTGTCGGCGCGGTAGTAGTCGACCGGCGCTAGAAGCATTCTGTTCCCTTTCCTGGATTGGTGTGCAATGGGCCTTGCATGCTCAGCTCCCACTCCTTCCGATGATGGCTTGACGGCACCGCTGCACGACTCTACGCGAATCCGATGTGGGTCACATGGGAGCTCTCGCATCTCACCGGGCCGCGCTGTGACGGTGCCGACGCTAGCGCCTCCATTTATGCAAATCGTCCTGTAGGGTTCGCCCACTAGGCGTTTTGCTCTTCGGCGGGACGCTATCGGCACTGAGGAGGACATGAATGAGTCGGAGACGATGGGTCGTGCTCATGGGCGCCCTGGCGCTGTTCGCAGCAGCGTGTAACGGTGGTGACTCCGAGTCGACCACGACCACTGTCGGAACCACCGATGCCCCGGACACGACCGCGGCGCCGGATACGACTGAGGGCACAGATGCATCAGATACGACGGAGCCGGCAGCCGGCGACCCGATCATCATCGGCGCCGCCATCGACCAGACCCAGGACATGGCGCCGTTCAACAACCCCGCGAACACAGCTGCGCAGATCATGGTCGATCGCATCAACGAGTCAGGTGGCGTCAATGGGCGGCCCCTGGAGTTGATCACGATCGACACCACGCTCGACCCGGAGCAAACACGGTCAGCGGCCGCAGAGCTGATTGCGGAGGGTGCCGTCATGCTGATGGTCACATGCGACTTCGATTTCGCCCTTCCGGCCACACAAGAGGCAGTGAACGCGGACGTTCTGGCCGTCGCTCCGTGCATCGGCACTGACCGACAGGGACCGATCGGCCTGGGTGAGGATGACGGTCAGATCGCCTTCAGCTTCGGCAACATGGGTCAGGACGAAGGTGCGGTTATGGCCGAGTTCGCCCTGGATCAGGGCTGGGAGAACGCGGTGATCGTCAAGGACAACCTCATTGCCTACTTCCAGGATGTCGTCGACGCGTTCGACGTGCGTTATCAGGAGATCGGCGGGAACGTCCTGGCCACCGAGGAGTTCACCGGATTCGATGGCACCATCGGCAACGTCGTGACGGCCGTCGCCAATATCCCGGACAAAGACGTGATCGCGATCTCAACGGCCTTTGCCGACCTCCCGGCTTTTGTCGACGGCCTCCGGTCTCTGGGCGATGACACGCCGATCGTGTGCTCATGGTCGTGTGACGGGACCTTCTGGGTTCCTGAGGGATTGTCCAACTTCTACTACAACACCTTCGTCTCGGTGTTCGGCGACGACCCGGACCCGGACGTGAACGTGTTCATCGAGGAAATGACCGAGAGGGGCGCCGAACCGGCGACCGGAGGGTTCATCGGAGGCGCTCAGGCGATCGAGGCCTTCGCAATGGCGGTCGAGGAGACCGGGAGCACCGAAGCGGCCGACATCGCGGAATTCTTCGAGGGCTTCGACGACCAGTCGTTGATCTTTGGCGAGATCAGCTTCTCCGATGAGTTCCACACCGTGTTCGGTCGACCGCACCGCATGATGCTGTTCACCGATGGCACGCCGGCTTACGTGGAGACGCGCGCGGCCACCTCTCCGGCTGAGATCCGCTGACAACCAGTTGACCTCGAAACTCGAGAGCCGGCGGCCCGCAGACACTCTGCGGGCCGCCGGTGTGTCCAGGGCTTTCGCCGGGCTCGTAGCTCTGGACCATGTGACCCTGGAAGTGGGCAAGCATGAGATCGTCGGGCTGATCGGACCAAACGGCGCGGGCAAGTCGACGCTGGTCAACATCATCACCGGATTCGACACGCCGGGCACCGGGAGCGTCACCCTCGAAGGTGCCGACATCACGGGGTGGGCACCACACAGACTGGGCAGGCTCGGGTTGGCGAGGACGTTTCAAGGTGCACACTCGTTTCCGGGTCTCACCACGCGGGAGAACATCGAGGTTGCTGCCCTGGGCAGCGGTGCCACGCCGACACAGGCGAGACTCCGCGCCGACAGGCTGATCCCGATCCTGGGACTCTCTGAACAGGAGAGCACTCTCGCCGGGATGTTGCCGCACGGCCATGAGCGAAAGCTGGGAGTGGCTCGAGCCCTGGGCACCGAGCCGACGTTCGTCCTCATGGACGAGCCGGCCGCCGGGCTGAGCCAAACAGAGGTCGACGAGTTCGCTGGAGTGATCGAGAACATCCGCGACGAGCACAATGTGGGAGTCCTGCTCATCGACCACAACATCACCTTGATCATGTCGGTCTGTGATCGGATCCACGTCCTGGACGAGGGGAAGACTCTTGCTGAAGGGGATCCGGCGGAGATACGCCAGGACCCCAAGGTGGCGACCGCGTACCTCGGGCTGATCGGGGAGGTGGAATGAGCGGACCCGTCGCCCGCCCCATCCTGCGAGTGAGCGATCTCGAGGTTCGCTACGGCGGTGTCCCGGCTGTGAGGGGCTTCGGCTTCGAAGTGTACCCCGGCGAGGTGTTGGGTCTCATCGGGCCGAATGGGGCGGGCAAGACCACGACCCTCTTTGCCATCATGGGGATCCTGGAGCCATCGGGTGGGGAAATCGAATTCGAGGGCTCGGTGATAAACCGTCTCCCTCCGGAGCGGATAGCCCGCCTCGGCATTGCGATGGTGCCGGAAGGTCGGCGCATCTTTTCCGAGTTCACGGTGGAAGAGAACGTCCGTCTCGGGTTGATGGGTAGGGCCGATGCAGGTGGCGAAGCCGACGACCTCGACTGGGTGTACTCGATGTTCCCCATCATCGACGAGTTCCGGAGCCGGACGGCCGGACAGCTCTCGGGGGGCCAGCAACAGCAGCTCGCCATCGCACGCGCCCTGGTGTCGAGGCCCCGGCTATTGCTCTTGGATGAGCCGACGCTCGGGCTGGCCCCGGTAATCGTCGACACACTCTTCGAGGCCCTGGGCCAGGTGCGAGGGCGGGGGGTATCGATGGTGCTCGTCGAACAGCGTGCCCAGTTGGCGGTCCAGTTCGCGGACCGGACGATCGTCATGCGAGACGGCGAGCTCGTGACCAGCCTGGAGCCGAGCGATGCGAGCGACGCCGACCGGCTGGCCAACGCGTACTTCGGCTCATGATCCTGGTTCAGAACCTCATCGACGCCATCGCTCTCGGAGCGCTCTTCGCCCTTGTCGCCATGGGCCTGGGGCTCATGTTCGGGGTGATGCGGCTGGTCAACTTCGCATATGGGGAGCTGATCACGGTCGGGGCGTACACGTTGTTGCTGACGAGCGGGCAGCCCGAGTGGGTCAGAGTCGTGGCGGCTCTGCTGGTGGTTGTCGTCTTCGGTCTGCTGATGGATGTCACGTTTCGGCCGCTCCGTCTCGCCAGTCCCACCACGATGCTGATCGCCACGTTCTCCGTCAGTTTCTTGTTGCAGAACGTGGCTGTACTCGTGTTCGGCACGCGAGGCGAGGCGATCGGCTTCCTCCCGGTGCTCAATCAGGCGGTGGACATCGGAGGTCTCCGAATCCGATGGGTGACATTGGTGTCGATCCTGATCGGAGCGCTGCTTCTCGGAGCGACCTCCTTGTTGCTCACTCGGACCACCATCGGTTTGCAGATAAGAGCCGCCGCCGCCGACTTCCGCATGGCCCGGATCCTGGGAGTGAAGGCCAACACCGTCATCACCACCGCCTTCGTGGGGGCCGCTCTGCTCGCAGGGGTGGTCAGTCTCATGCTGTCCATACAACGCCCGCTGGCCACACCCACTTTCGGGTTCCTGGTCATCATCCCCGCACTGGTGGGCATCGTGGTCGGGGGAATGGACCGACTCGTCCCGGCGACGCTCGGGGGGTTCGCCGTGGGTGTGGCCACCGGCTTGCTGGGCAACCTGCTCCCGTCGGCCCAGCGTGTGTTTCTCAACACCGCCCTTTTCCTCGTGGTGATCATCGTCCTGCTCATCAAGCCGGACGGCCTCTTCGTGAGGGGCAGACAGACGGTGGAGCGTCTATGACGCTGGTCCGTCGCCACTGGACTCTGATCGGTCCGGCCTTGTTCGTGGTCGTGTTCGCTCTCGGAGGAAGGCTGACCTCGGGCTCGATACAGTTGCAGGTCCGATCCATCCTGGTCACGGCATGCATCGTCGTCGCCTTGCACGTCTTCATCGGGGTCTCGGGGGTGGTGTCGTTCGGCCACATCAGCTTCGTGGCCATTGGCGCATTCGCCGCCGGCATCGCCACCGCCCCGGCGGAGCTGAAGCCGACGGCCTTTCCCGACATGTTCCCGTTCCTGGCCAATCTGGAGATCGGCAACATCGCATCACTCGTCCTCGCGGCCGCCATCGGGGGCCTCTACGCCTTCCTGGTAGGGATTCCAATCGTGAGGCTCTCCGGTTTGGCAGCCGGCATCGCGACCTTCGCCGTCCTGATCATCACCAACAACGTCTTCCGAAACTGGGAGGCGATAGGTCCGGGCGCCAAGACCCTGCCGCAGATACCGGAGACGTCCGACTTCCTCCAGGTGACGGTCGGGCTGCTCGCGGTGATGGCGATCGCGTATTTGTATCAGACCAGCAGATACGGGCGGATGCTCCGCGCTACCCGAGAGGACCCGGCTGCCGCCAGGTCGAGTGGGGTTCACATCCATCGACAGAGGCTGGCAGCCTTTACTCTCAGTGGTCTGCTCGCCGGCTTCGCCGGAGGGCTACTCGTCCACCTGGTGGGCAGCATCACGACCAATCAGGTGTACCTGGACCTGACCTTCATAACCCTGGCCATGCTCGTCATCGGTGGCATCGGAAGTCTCTGGGGTGCCGTCATCGGAGCCGTTTTCATCGCCACGCTCAACACGGTCCTCTTCGAGGCCGAGAATCAGTTCGATCTCGGACCTCTCTCTGTCGACCTGCCTGCAGGGTCTCGACTCGTCGGTCTGGCCGTCGTCATGATCCTCGTTCTTCTCTTCCGTCCCCAAGGGATCACGGACGGCAAGGAGCTTCGCTGGCCGTTCACCAGGGACGGAGCCGATCGGAGCAAAGAGGTCGAGGCAGGTGTCGGGATGGGAAGGGACTAGCGGCGCAGTCTGGTCCGTTTGCTGAGCCTCTTGCCCAGCAGATATCCCGAGCCGGCCCCTACACCCGCGCCGGGCCATGTGGCGGCGCCGCACATGTGGAGACGTCGAATCGGGGTGCGATAGTGTCTCCAGCCGGGCAGGGGGCGTAGGAAGAGGTTCTGCATCAGATGATGGGAGCCCCCCAGGGAGTCACCACCTGCGAGGTTGGGGTTGTAACGCTCGAGGTCGGAAGGGGAGAGGACGTGTCGACCCAGGATGCCTCCTCTGAGCCCTGGGGCGTACTGTTCGATCAGGTCGATCACGCGATCGGCGAACGGCTCCTTGGCTGCATCCCAATCGGTGTCGGCGATCTCCTCCGAGGCGTCGCCTCTGATGACTCCGGGGACCATGCGCACCTGGACCCAGAGCACGTGCTTGCCCGCGGGAGCACGGGTGGGGTCGACCGTCGTGGGTTGCCCGACGACAATGGTCGGCTTGGCCGGCAGATGGCCCGAAACGGCGCTGTTGTAGGTGGCGCTCATGTCGTCCATGTAGCCGCCGACGTGTACGTAGGCGTACTCACGAAGGTCCTCACCGGCACTCCAGTTCGGGAGATCTTCGACGGCGAGGTGGATCATGAGCGTCCCGGGCCCGTATCGGTATCGACTCACCTGAGAGCTCGGCTCGTCACCGAGCGCTCCCGATGGGAGAAGTCC
>DASUUP010000004.1:0-3988 GCA_036373995.1 Acidimicrobiia bacterium | reverse complement strand
ACCCGGGGGGAAGTGCAGCGGGTCTTTCAGCCTCGCGATCACCTGGAGTAGGTGCAGCCAGAGCCGGTCGTTATCGTCGCCTCATGGGAAGACTCGTCACACTGGTCCTTGTCGTCGGTCTGGTCGTCGCCGCCTGCGCCGGCGACGGCGACGGGGGGTCGACAACGTCATCGCCCGCCGACCCCTCGACCACACAGGATGCGTCGACCACCACCGAGAGTGCCGACATGACCACCACGACGTCGGCGGCGGCCACGACCACCACCGAGCCCTCTTCCGCCAGCGGTGATGACTGCCTGGTCGGAAGTTGGGAACTCGACTCGAAAGCGTTCGTCGAGAACTTCGACTCCATCATGACCGAGGCGGGGATGCCGGACGCCGAGGTCACCGCACTCGATGGGAGGTTCACCGTCGAGATGAGCGCAGACGGCACCTACATCGCGATACGGGATCAGTGGGGTTTCAACATGGCCACCCCTGAGGGGACGGTGATCATCGAGATCAACGGGGATGAGACCGGTTCCTGGTCGACCGATGGGTCGACATTGTCAATCAACCCGGAGGAGTCCGACCTCGCCGTCGAGTCCTTCGTGGAGGTCGACGGTGAGCTCGTTGCTCTCCCGTTTGGCCAAGTCCCCATCGAGGCTCCTCCAGGGCTGGCGACGAACAGTGAGTTCGAGTGTTCCGCCGACGTCCTGAGGGTCGCCAACGAGGGGGTCGAGTCGGTGCTCAATCGGAACTGATCGGTCAGTACTCGGCGATAGGCCTCGTCTGATAGGGCTCCTCGAGCCGTCGCACCTCGTCTTCGGTGAGGGCCAGGTCGGCAGCGGCAACCGCATCCTCGAGGTGGGCCGGCTTCGTGGCCCCGACAATGGGGGCAGTGACGCCGGGACGCGAAATGACCCACGCCAAGGCAACTTGTGCCATCGACAGGCCCCTCTCGCCGGCTATGGCCTCCACCACGTCGATGATCTCGTGATTCGAGCCGGCATACCACGTCCCGGTGAACGCGTCCGAGTCCCCGCGTGTGGTGCTGGGCTCGTGGGTGCGGGGACGCGTGAGCAACCCGCGGGCCTGTGGGCTCCATGGGATCAGGCCGACACCCATGTCGATGCACTGGGGGATCATCTCCCGCTCCTCCTCCCGATAGAGGAGGTTGTAGTGGTTCTGCATGGTGACAAACCGGCTCCAACCGTTGACGGCGGCGACGTGCTGTGCCTTGGCGAATTGCCATGCCGGCATCGATGAAGCGCCGATGTACCGAACCCTCCCCGACTGGACGCAGTAGTCGAGTGCCTCCATCGTCTCCTCGATCGGGGTCTCCGGATCCCAGCGGTGTATCTGATACAGATCGATGTGGTCGAGATCGAGGCGTCGCAGCGAGGCGTCGACCGCGTCGAGGATGTGTCCCCGCGAGAGCCCGGAGTCGTTGGGTCCTTTCCCCGCAGGGAAATAGACCTTTGTGGCGATCACGTAGTCCTCGCGTCTCGGGAAGACGTCTTTCAGGAGACTGCCGGTGACCTCCTCGCTCACTCCATTCGAGTACACGTCGGCTGTGTCGAAGAAGTTCACGCCGGAGTCAGCAGCGAGCTCGACGAATGGCTTGGCCTCGCGTTCGGGGATGATCCAATCCCGCCATGACGGGTCGCCGTAGCTCATCATGCCGAGACAGATCGGACTCACCATGAGACCGGTCGTTCCAAGTCGGACGTATCGCATCGAATGCCTTTCCGGGGATGCCGGCACGCTAGTGGAGCTCGCTTCTGGCAAGATCGGAGCCATGACCTGGAAACTGGACTGCGGCTCGTACACCCTCTTCGTCATCGAAGATGGCTACTACTGGCGCGACATGAGCAGCTACGACGACCGCGCCACGGACCACGACTGGCGATTCCATCCCAAGAACGACAAGGGACAGGCCCGTCTCAACTTCGGGTGCTACCTGATAACCAACGGTGAGCGGACCATCATGGTCGATGCCGGGATCGGGGAGGTCTCTCAGGAGGGGATGACGGCCGGTCTGATGCCCGAGGCGGTCGACGCGCTCGGCATCGCCAGGGAGTCCGTGGAGACCGTCGTCTACACCCATATGCACTACGACCACATCGGCGGGAGCAGTCGCAACGGAGCCATCGTCTTCCCCAATGCCCGCCATGTGTTCCACACCAGAGAGTGGGATCATTGGAAGACGGTCGACACCGAGTTCGGCAGGGCAGCCCAGGACATCATGAAACCCCTTCTCGACAGCGACCTGGTCGACTTCATCGATCAGGACACCGAGGTCATACCGGGAGTCACTGCCGTCGAGACTTTCGGCCACACTCCGGGCCATCTGTCCGTGAGCATCATCTCCGGCCGCACCCGCACCCTATTGGGCGGTGACGTGAGCAATCACCCGTTTCAAGTAGAGCATCCCCATTGGAGTCTTCCCGTCGACAACGACAAGGAGCTGGCTGGAAAGGAGCGGGATCGGGTCTTCGAGTCGATCAAGGACACGGAGACCACTTTTGTCGCCGGGCACTACCCGATGCCGGGTATCGGCAAGATCGTCACCGACGACGGTGTGCGTGTCTATCAGCCAGGGTTCCCATCCAAGGTTGGATGACCACGGCATTTCGCTGTATCTGCATGACACCTCGTGTCTCCTTCCCGATGCAACGGGGAAGAAGGAGAGCCGGGGGTAGCAGAGAGGGCTCTCCTTCCCACCCCCGTGGTTGCGGTTTTCCAGATTCTCTTACCGGTTGAGTTGCGAGGAGATGACCGAGAGCATGGACGGCACGTGGCTCGTCACCGGCTTTCGGATGGGTGTTCGAACCGTGACTGCGGCCGCCGAGGGCCGGAGGAGTTGACCGATGGGGCGAACCTGCTTCCCCGTCATCTGGCGGAGGCCGACTCGATCGAGGCCCGCGAAAATGGAATGACCTTGCTCCGCGAGGGGTTGAACTTGTTGGAGCTAAGAAGGTCGGGAACCGGTGACACCGACCATTCGTCACAACGGATTGTGGAAAAGAGGGGGGTTCACATCCCTCTGACCTTGCGTATAGTTGAACGCTCGGGTCGATTTCCCCACGACCCGCACTGCCGCTGGAGGACACGGATCATCAATGGCCACTGACACGCGTAAAGAACCCAAAGACAAGCCGCGTCGCTCGCGTCTGCAGTCGAAGCTGACTGACGAGCGTGGACGGCTGACCACCGATCTCGTATCGCAGTACCTGACCGCAATCGGCGAATACGACCTGCTCACAGCGGAGCAGGAGGTGGAGCTCGCCCAGAAGATCGAGGCCGGCGAAGAAGCCGCCGAGAAGCTGGAAGAAGGAGACTACAAGGGCAAGCGCGAGGAGATGGAGCTCAAGAGGCTGGCTCGTCGCGGTGCACAGGCCAAAGACGATTTCCTCACGGCCAACCTGCGTCTGGTCGTCGCCAACGCCCGTCGTTACGCCAACACGTCAGGCATCGACTTTCTCGATCTCATTCAGGAGGGAAACCTCGGTCTGATCCGTGCCGTCGAGAAGTTCGACTGGCGCAAGGGGTTCAAGTTCTCCACATACGCCACGTGGTGGATCCGCCAGGCGATCACCCGCGCCATCGCCGACAAGTCGAGAACAGTCCGTATCCCGGTTCACCTCCACGACACCCTTGCTGCCGTTCGCGCCGCACAGGCTTCGCTGAAGGCGGAGCTCGGCCGCGACCCACGCCCCGACGAGATCGCGGAGGAGGCAGGCGTCACCGTCGACAAGGTCGAGCTGGCGCTTTCGGTGGCCGACACCGTCTCTCTGGAGCAGCCGATCGGTGAGGACGGTGCTCAGCTCGGTGACTTCATCGAGGACGAGGACGCCGCCGACCCGGTCCAGATGACAGAGGAGATGGACGTCGCCAACTCGCTGCGTCAGTCGATCGACCGGCTTCCCGAGCGTGAGGGCAGGATCCTCGCCTTGCGCTACGGGTTCTTCGATGGCGTGCCTCGCACACTCGAGGAGATCGGTGA
>DASUUP010000003.1:0-10135 GCA_036373995.1 Acidimicrobiia bacterium | reverse complement strand
TCCTTGAGAAAGCGGAACCCCTCCTTGATCGAATCCCAACCGAACCGCTGCCCTCCGCCTTCGGGTTTCAGCTCGCCGACCCGGAACATGAGGAGCGCGCTGATGAGGAAGGCCACGGCCTCCATGGAGTAGGTGAGGGTCAGGCTGGTCTGGGCGATCAGCAACCCACCAATCGCCGGACCCAATGTCTTGGCCACATTGGCGACCGTCTGGGTGATAGCGAGCGATGCCGGAAGGAGCTGCCTGCCCACCAGAGTCGGGAGTGACGCCGACCGTGCCGGGCTGTCGATCGCAGAGAAGCCGGCGTTGATGGCACTGAGGGCGAAGATCAGCCAGACGATCGGCTCATCGAGTGAGGCATTGACGGCCAACCCTGCAGCAGTGGCGAGCGATGCGATTTGAGCCAGGACGAGGAGACGACGCCGATCGACCGAGTCGACCAGAGCACCGCCGACGACGGAAGTGGCCAGCAAGGGGACCAGCTGGGCGAGACCGAGGGCGCCTACGAGAAACGTCGACCCGGTGAGCTCGAAGACCTGATAGGGGACCGCAACCACGGTCAGCTGCCGCCCCATCCAGGACAGAGAGAGCCCGCCGAACAGCCACCGGAACGGAACCGACTGCCGTAATGGGGTGATGTCGACGAAGAATTGGCGCGGCGTGATGCGCCTGGGCGGCCGCTGCGACATCAGTCAGCTCCACCATGGGACAAGTGGACCACGACCGGCGACTGTAACGAGGCTGAGTCGCTGTCTAGATGATGTCGTCGAAGAGGATCGAGGCCAGTGAGAAGAGGCCGGCCACCACGGTCACCACCCCGGTCACCATCGCCCCAACATTGGTGAGTATCTCCATGGCTCGATCATGTCGGACGAGACCGACAATCTATGGGGACCTTCCCCCATTCCACCCGTAGAGTCCCCACCGGAAAAGCATGAGTGAGAAGCAAGCTTTGGCCGACCCGAGACTCGGGGCGATCCAGCATCGCGTGGTCCGCCACGGTCCGGTGCACTCGCTGGAGGAGGCAGCCGCGGCACGGGGCGTGACGCCGGCGCAGGTGATCAAAACCATGGTGGTCCGCCGGGGATCGGACGACTACCTATTCGTCTTGGTCCCGGGAGATCGGAACATCTCATGGCCGAAACTCCGTGATCATCTGGGCGTGAATCGGATCTCGATGCCGGATGCCGAAGAGGCGAGAGCAGTCACGGGTTACGAGCGCGGCACCATCACCCCATTTGGCTCAACGAGTCCGTGGCCCGTTCTGGCTGACCAGTCGCTCAGCGACGACGTCTCGATCGGAGGGGGTGCTCACGGGGTCTCTCTCACTGTCGACGCGGGGGACCTGATCGCCACCCTGAACGCCACCAGAGCGAACATCACGGAGCCTGTTTGAGAACAAGTGGCCGGGGTAAGTCTCGGTCATGGAAGCCGTGGTAGAGACAACCGAAGACGGCAAGACCCGGGTGCACATCGGCATCACGGTGTGCGAAGGCCCGGGCCAGCATCGCCTTCTCCTCACCAAGCCATACAACCAAGCCGGACAGGTCATCGAGATTCCCCACTCACAGATCAACGAAGTGAAGCCCTTGGACGACGCGTCGGAGCATGAGCTGGACGAATTGTCCGAATCCGTCTGAGCTTTTGGGACGCCGGCCGGGGGGTGAGTTGAAACGATGCCCATCATCATTAGGAGAGGGATCCACTACCTGGTCGCCCTCGCCCTGGCCGTGAACGGCTGCAGCGGCGAGGACCGACCGGACACAGCCTCCTGGCTTCAAGATTGGGAGGCGATCATCGCGATCGTCCCCGAGCAATCAGCACTCGGGGATCCTCCAGATCCAGCACTCTGCGAGAGGACGCTCGCCTCCCTTCGCACCGAGAAGGAGAGTCTCCTTCCGGCTCCGGCCGTGACCGTCGACGATCTGGTGACGGAGTGGGTGGCGATGGCCCAGGCCGCCTTCTTCGACTGTCCTCCCGAGGGCGAAGAGGTCGACTCGTTCAGCACCGCCTACGAGGAGCTGGAGAGAATCACGGACTCAATCGAAACTGCCTTGTCCAATAACGAGGAACGGCCCTAGCCAACCCAACCAACGACGCTCGCCAAGTGGCCGTCGGGGTCCCGAAAGTGAGTCGCCCACAACTCACGCTGTCCATCGGAGGTGACCGCCCGGGGCTCGACCTCGAAGGGGACGCCGCGATCGGAGAGTTCCCGGTAGATAGCTCTGACGTCGTCCACCTCGATCACGATCTCGGTGAGCGATCCGTCGTCGGGCCTATCCCCGATTTGGTTCAGCGTCAGCTGGATGCTGCCGCCGTCGAGGAAAGCGAAGGCTCCCTCATTCATTGTGACGGCAAACCCCACGGACGTCGACCAGAACCGGACCGACTCGTCGAGGTCCGCAACACGGAGGATGATTTGACCGATGCGCATGAACCGCAAGCTACGCCAATGACAGTCTCCGGTCGTGACAAACCCCCTCGCTCGAGGGGGGTTTCAGCTCGGTCAGGGTGAATTCAGCGGTAGCGCCAGACGATGCGGCCGCGAGTGGGGTCGTAGGTCGAGACCTCGACGTCGACTTCGTCGCCGGGAAGCACTCGGATGCCTCGCCCACGACGCATCCGGCCCGACGGTTTGGCGAGTAGCTCGAAGCCGCTCTCCAGCTTCACCTCGAAAGTGGAGTCGGGGAGCATCTTGGTGACAGTGCCACGCATCCGGATGTATTCGTCAGTGTCTTTGGGCATTTTCCACCAGACTAGGCGATGGAGGGGGTCAAGAGGACTTCGACTGCCGGAGCCCGGATCTAGAGCGGATGGAGAGCCGAGGCGTTGGGCTGCTCGCCGGCGACCAGGTCGGCGATCTCGTTGAGGATGCGTTGCGCCTCGTCGACCCACTGCTCATAGCCGGCCAGGTCGCCGGCGCGAAGTGCCGCGTCGGCTGCAGAGAACGCTGCTTCCGCCTCACCGATCAGATCTTCGAGGGTTGCCTCGTCTCCAGGGACCTCACCATCGCCCTCCCCGTCCCCATCGCCATCCCCCTCGCCCTCACCGGGAGCGCCGAACACGAGAGACAGGGCTCCGTCCAGGGAGTCAGCCCACTCGACCCGGTCGCTGTAGACCACGGCTACCCGCCGGAACTCGGGGAAGGCTCCGCCGTCCTCCTCGAGGAAGATCGGCTGTAGATAGATCACCGATTCCTCGATGGGAACGATCAACAGGTCGCCTTTGATGACCTCCGAGCCTTCACCGCGCCACAGCGTGAGCTGCTGTGCGATGTCGGCGTCCTGTTCGATCCGCTGACCGGCCTGCTCCGCGCCATCGACCAGTTCACCGTCGGGCATCCGGAAATCGATCAGCCTCCCGTAGTCGCCGGGAGTTGAGTCGGCCACCAGGAAGCTCACCATGTTTCGTCGCGCTCTTGGGTTGAAAGGCTGGAGTAACAGATACGACAGCCGCTCCTCGCCCGGGAGCTCGGTCAGGAGGTAATAGGGGAGGATTTGGCGGAGCTGAGTCCCGTCAGGCGTGAAATCACCCCAAAGTCGCTCGTCTCCGATCCGCATGGGGACCGAGGGATCGCCCGGAAACGACCACTCGTCGTTGCCTGAGAACAGCTGGTTCTCCTCGTTGACGTGATAGTCGAGGTACATGTAGCTCTGCACCCGGAACATGTCCTGGGGATAGCGGAGATGGTTGTCCAGACCCTGGGGCATCTCGGAGGCGTCGACGAAGAGGTCAGGGTGGGTGGCATCCCAGGCGTTGATGATTGGATCGTCCGCGTCGAATTGATAGAAGGTGACATCGCCGTCGTTGGCGTCGATCACGGCCTTGACCGAGTTTCGCACGTAGTTGGTCCCGAGCTCGAGTCCGGAGATCTGTCGCAACCGTTCTCTGGCCTCGAACGTGATCCGTTCCGAGTAGGGATAGTTCGCCGTGGTCGTGTACATGTCGAGGACCCAGAGGACCTGGCCATCGAGGATGACCGGATACGGGTCGCCGTCATTGGCCAGGAACGGCGCGAGCTGGTCCACGATCGCCGTGATGTTCCTCTCCACGAGCACCCGACTGTCAGGTCGGATCTGATTGGAGATCAGGAGGTTGAGATCGCGATATCTGAACGCGAAAGCGATTCTCTTGAGGAAGTTGTCGAGCACCACACCGGCTTCGCCGTCGTACTCATTGAATCCGGTGGCACCCCCACCAAGGGGAATGTCGATCTCCTGGGCGCCGGAGCCCGTCCTGACGATCACCGGGCTGCCTGGCGCGTAGGTCTCACCGAAGTAGACGCGAGGTTCCTCGAGCTCGAGCGTGTCGACCGATGCAACCGGCGGAACGTCGCGAAGCAGGAACACGGGCTGGCCGTCGCTTTGAACGACATTGGCCTGGTTGACGACGGCGCCATATCCGTGGGTATAGAACAGGTGTTGGTTCTGCCAATCCTCCGGGACTTCGATCTCGTCGAGCTCACGAACAGCGAGCATCACCTGGTTCGGCGTTCCATCAGCGAGATACCTGTCGGTGTCGACCTTGCTCAGGATGTAGTACGGCTCTAGCTCCTGGAAGTTCTGATAGGTGCGAGGCAGGACACTTGTGTTCCAGATCCTGAGGTTGTCGATGGTGGTCTCGTTGGCCTCGATGTCTTCTGCGGTCAGGTCGTCGGCGGCCCGAAATTCCCTGACCTCGATGTCGTCGAGCATCCACGCTGTCTTGGTTGCTTCCAGGTTGTACCCGATGTACTCGGTCTCCTTGTTCCGCTCGTCGGGCTCGACGCTGAACCGCTGGATAAAGGCCGGATAGACCGTCCCTGCGGCTATCGACACCGCTATCCAGGCCGCGACCGAGACGATGGCCAAAGTCCATCCCCGGCGGAAGATGTTCACGATGAAAAGCACCGCGGCGATGAGCGCAACGATCAGTAAGAGACGAATAACCGGGAGACGGGCCGTGATGTCGGTGAACCCTGGACCGAAGAAGATGTCGTTCCTGTTGGAGTACAGGATCTCGAACATGTCGAGCCGGTAAGAGACGGCACGCACGATGGCTATAACGGCGAACAAGGAGGAGATGTAGATCTTGGCTCCCCTGGTGGCCGACACCCGGCGCCCGTCGAAACGAATCGCACCGTTGAGGTAGAGGGCTATGGCGACGACGACCGCGGTGAGCACGAGGAGGTTGAAGAGCCAGTCGGCCATCGTCTCCCAAAGAGGCAGGCGAAAGACGTAGAAGCCGAGATCGACTCCAAAGATGGCGTCGACGTCACCGAAGCTCTGTGAGTTGATGAAGAGGAACACGTCGTCGCGCCAGGTGGCGACCGTCAGCCCCATGATCACGGCGAGACCAGCGGTGACGATGATGCGTATCTGGCGGATGCGAGGCTCGACCCACTCCCGGAACCGCTCGACCAGCTCTTCTTCTTCGGTCAGATCGAACGGCGCCCAGCGAGGAGAGAACCGGTCCACCAGCTTGAGAGCCCCCCAGATCACGAGGAACGCAAAGGCGATGCCTATCGCTCCGAGAAGGATCGACAGTCCCCAGTTGCGCAGCCAGACATCCCGGAAGCCGACCGAGTCGAACCACAGGAAGTCGGTCCAGAGTGTCCCGGCCGCCGTCAGGAGCAGGTAGATCCCGAAAAGGATGCCGACGATCACCAGCACCGGACGGCGTCGTCCGGACGAGTAGTCAGAGGGAACCCTGGTGAACATTCGCGCCGAGTCTAAGAGTCAGCAGGATCAAGCGAGACGTGCCTGATCAGCCGGTGGCTACCTTCCGGGATTCCTCGATCCCTAACTCGAAGGCCCCGAGGGCAATGTCGCGGATGCGCCGCTCGGCTTCGTCGCTGCGCCAGACCCGGAAGATCCTCGACGCTGCCGACTGGCGTTCCCGGGGACCTTCGCCCGCTTTCTCCAGAGCACCCGAGACTGCGGCGGCCAAGTCGGCGGCAAAATCGCGGTCCGCTTTCGAGGACGGCGTCGGTGGCCTCTTCAACTTCGAGTCAGCCATCTGCTCTGCCACCGCATGGCCGGCGGCGAAACTCTCCGACCAGACCGCCACCACCTCCGCGTGTACCGCCTCTGCGATGGAGCCCTCGTCCGGGCTCCACTCCTCGTCGGTCCGCAGACTGTCCAGAGCCACGTTTTGGATCTCGGTCATTGCCTTCTTGACACCACGCAACGCTCGGTTGGTGATCGGTAGCAGACGTTGCTCCCGAACCTCGATCCAATCGGTCCCCCGATCCTGCTCGTCATCCTCGTTGGACGCATCCGATTCGACCTGCGCCACCGGCCCCTCCAGCTCCTCATCGCCGCCTTCCCGAAGGGCGGCGAACAATGCCGAGAGATCATCACGCTCCTTAGCCCCTGGTTTCGCGGGCTCCTCCTCCTGGTCGCCAGACTCGCGAATGGCCTCTGGTTCGGCGGGGGTTTCCGGCTCGGGGGCGGGTTCCGGTTCAGGCTCGGCTCGTGGTTCAGGCCGGGTTCGAGGGTCGGGTTCAGCTGGGGGCTCGCGCTGAGCTGGAGGCTGGGCCTGACCTGGGGGCTCAGGCGATTGAGAGCGAGCAACCTCCTCGCTGAGCTCGGATGCGAGGCGTTCGTCCGGAGCTTCCTTCTCAACGTGTTCGGGGGGGACAACCCTCACCGTCTCCCCCAGCTCCCACTGTTTCTTGGCATCTGCCGGTGGATGCACGACCCTGACACTCGACGAGTCGGGAGACCCGGTCAGATCCAGAGCCTCACGTCGCTCTTCGAGCGAGCCCTCGAGCCGGGTGAGCGTCGAGCGGACGTTCTCCAGCTCCTCGAGCAATTCGTCCCGTCGCTGCTCCAGGGCACGCGTCCGCTCTTGTGCGGCCGCCGCCTGACGATTGGCCGCGTCGATGATCTCATCACGCCTCTTCGTGGCGTCGCTGGTGATCTTCTCGGCGTCCATCGTGGCGTTGCGGACGACGTCCTCGGCCTCGCGGCGCGCCCCAGAGGTGAGACGGTGCGCTTCTCTCTCCGCTTCTCCCATGATCGTGAGCACGTCGCGTTCGGCGTGGGCCCGCATCGCCTCTGCATTGGCGGCGGCTTGTTCCAGCAACTCCGACCCGGTGACCCAGGCGTCGCGTCGCATGGCCTCGGCGTCCGCGGCGGCATCCCTCCTGGTGGTATCGGCTCCTTCCATGGCCTCACTCCGCCAGCGGGTCGCGTCGAGACTCGCTCGCTCGCGCATTGCCTCGGCGGCCTCCCTCGCCGACTGCAGGATCTCCGAGACTTCACGCCCGATGTCGTCGAACTCCTTCTCCATTTCCCGTGACGGAGGAGCCTGATCGAGCTTGGACTTGAGGTTGCGACGCTCTGCGTCGAGTTGCTCCAGCTTGAGGGCCGCCGCTTCCAGGGTGGCCCGCACCTCAGCGGGGTCCAGGCCACGAAAAGACGAGCGAAACTCCGACTGCCGCAAGAAGTCAGGGGTTATTTCACGGGCCATCTCCAGTAGAAGATACCGACCACGCCGCGCTGTTTCGCGACTTTGGCGTTCACAGGCCCGGGTGTCGGCGTCGTCGGAGAGCTCAGGCGGAGGTCAGGCCCTCCAGGAAGGTGATTGCCTCATCGAGTGTGGCGACAGGGACGATCTCGATGTCGGTTCGCTCGGCGGTCAGGGCTTTCTCGTAATTACCGGCAGGAACGAGTATGTACTGCGCACCCGCGGCCTCGGCGCCAACCACCTTCTGTCGGATGCCGCCGATGCTGCCGACACTGCCGTCGAGCGCGATGGTCCCGGTGCCGGCGATGACACGCCCACCGGTCAGCTCCCCCTCAGTGAGAGCGTCGATGATGGCGATCGTGTGCATCATCCCGGCCGACGGCCCCCCGACGTCGCCCGCTTCGATCGCGATCGGGAACGGTGCCTCTGTCAGCTCTCCCAGGAAGATCCCGATCATGGGCTCACCCGGCTCGTCGTCCTTCTCGGCCAACTCGACCTCGACCTGGACTGTCGTGCCGTTGCGCAGCAGCTCCATCGTGATCGTGTCACCAACGTCGAATCTGTCCAATGCGGGGGCGAAGTCCTCGACGGTCTCGATGGTCACGCCATTGACGCTGACCACGGTGTCGCCCAGCTCGAGTACGTTGGCGGCAGGCACGTCCTCCGCGATGTCGTTGATGACCACCTCTGTGGGGACCATCTCGTAGCCGAGATGCTGCAAGGCGACGGCTATGGCGCGGAAGTTCGAGTCGTCCATCTGCTGCAGAACCCGGTTTCGATATTCCTCGTCGCTCTCACCCGCACGACGCACTGCCTGCTTCCTGACGAGATCGATGGTGGGGTCGACCCCGGCTATGAAGGCCTCGAAGATGTTCACGTCCTGGCTGACGACCGTGAGCATGAGCAGCTCACCATCAGGTGGGTAGGTCGCCACTTCCTCGGCTACGACGGTGTCGGCGGCGTCGGAGACCGGTCCCGCCGAATAGGCGAGATAGGGAAGCTCGACATTCCAAGCGACAATGCTGAGCACGCCAACGAAGAACAGGGCCCCGATCAGGTAGAGGGGCCAGGAAGCATTGGATCTCTCTGTGGTTTCGGCTTCCATGAGCGGCGAGCGTAACGATGACCTGGTGGTACGGGTCTAAGTCCACTGCATGGACTAGAACCTGGTCGCATCAGGCTTAGACGTATTCTCATTGTCAAATGGTTTCGAGGAGTTAAAGCGTGACATCTGCAGTTATCAGCCAGAGAGCCCTCCCCCGATCCGGCATAGTCTCTGTCATCCTGGTGGTGGGTGCCGCAGCCCTGACCGCGCTGGCCGCTCAATGGCGAATACAGCTCCCGTACACGCCGGTTCCCATCACGGGCCAGACCTTTGCCGTCCTTCTCACCGGAGCCGCCCTCGGCTGGAAGCTCGGTGCCGCCGGACAAATGCTCTACCTGGCGGTGGGAGCGCTGGGGGCTCCCGTGTTCTCCGAAGCGTCGGGAGGTATGGAGATAATCCAGGGAGCGACCGGTGGGTATCTCATCGGCTTCGTCTTTGCCGCCGCTCTGGTCGGCTGGATGGCGGAACATCGCCAGGACCGCACCTTCGCCACCATGTTCACCGCTTTCATACTCGGCTCGCTCGTTATCTACGCCTTCGGGGTGGCGGGGCTGATGTTGGCCACAGGCTGGTCCCTGCCGGTGGCGGTCGAGAGAGGCGTCGTTCCATTCCTTCTCGGCGATCTGACCAAGGCGGCCGCCGCCGGCCTCTTGCTGCCTGGCGCCTGGCGTCTCCTCGGAGACCGCTGAATCGCGACCTCGGGTAGGTGGGCCCGGATCCGGCTCTGACTACCTCGAGAGTGCCACGACCAGCGTCAGCGGTCCGTGCCGCGCCGTGAAGATGAGCGGCTTCGAGCCATATCCGGCGTGAGGAACCCCGGGTTCGAGTGATCAGACGTTCTCGAGCTCTTCCCCGAGGTATGCCTTGATCACATTGGGGTTGGACTGCACTTCGGCGGGCTCACCCATGGCGATCTGCTGGCCGAAGTCGAGGACGAGCACACGATCTGCGATGTCCATGACCAAACCCATGTCGTGCTCGACGAGGATGAGGGCGATGTCCAGCTCGTCCTTAACGTCGAGGATGAACCGGGCCATGTCCTCGGTCTCCTCGAGGTTCATTCCCGCCACCGGCTCGTCGAGCATCAGCAGCTCGGGGTCCATGGCCAGGGCGCGGCCGAGCTCCACCCTTTTCTGGATTCCGTAGGGAAGGAGCCCAACCGGGTACTTCCGCCATTGCTCGATCTCGAGGAAGTCGATGATCGACTCCACGATCTCCCGGTTCTCGATCTCCTCTTTCTTGGCCTTGCCGACCCAGAATGAGCCTGCCACCCACCCTGACTTCATCCGAACGTGCCTCCCGGTGAGGATATTCTCGAGGACGGTCATGTGCGGATAGAGGGCGATGTTCTGAAACGTCCTGGCGATACCGCGCTCTGCGGTCACGTTGGGCTTCAGACCCATCAGCGACTCCCCTTTCCAGAGGATGTCGCCCTGTTGGGGGTGATACACCTGGTTGATCGAGTTGAACAGCGAAGTCTTGCCGGCGCCGTTGGGACCGATGATCGCGAACAGCTCCCCGTCATCCACATGGAAGGAAACTCCATCCACGGCCTTGACTCCCTTGAAGGAGAGGTGG
>DASUUP010000002.1:0-2495 GCA_036373995.1 Acidimicrobiia bacterium | reverse complement strand
TTTTCCACCGTCAGCACAGACGGGAGGCGATGGGAAGAAGATGGCGACGGACCACTTCGCTCATCGAACGGTGAGCTCAGGGCTGAGCGGGTCGCAAAGGCGTTGCAATAGCAGGATGTAGCGGTTTCCGAGACATGGTGCACGGGCAACCGCGACGATCACGTCTCGACGGCACCGTTCTGGCCTTACTTGGCCGACGCCTGGGCCGGTCGGCCGTCGATACCTAGCATCGCCCCATGTCCGTGCGATTCGGAGCCACCGTCGTCCAACTCGTTCCTTATCCTGCACTCCGGGACGACTTCCTCTTCGTCGAATCGATCGGGCTGTCCAACGCCTGGGTGATAGATCAGTTCGGGATCGACGGGGTTCCCGAAGTCCCGCTCCTCGAAGCGTGGACGACGTTGGCTGCCCTGGCAGCGGACACAAGCCAGATACGCATCGGGTCGATGGTCACGAATGCCGCCAATCGCAACCCTGGAATCCTTGCCAAGTCGATTCTGACGGTTGACCAGATCTCAGGGGGAAGAGTGGACGTTGCGGTAGGTGGCGGCTACTACCCGGTCGAGCACGAAGCTTTGGGTATCCACTTTCTCGACCCTGCCGGTCGGAGCGATCGGCTCCGAGAGGCAGTCGAGATCCTCGACCAGGCTCTCCGCGGCCGGACAGTGAGCCACGACGGCCGTCATTACAACCTCAAAGAGGCTGTGTTTCGGCCGTTACCGACTCACGTCCCTCGCCCGCCTCTGTGGGTGGCAGGTCAGGGACCGAGATCTCTTCGCGTGGCTGTCCGCCATGCCGACGGGGTGGTCTCCCTCGGAGAGTACGAGAAGGGGATCGAAGAGTCCTTGCCGGTCTTCAAGACCCGCATGGAGCGACTCGACGAGCTGTGCATCGAGGAGGGCCGTGACCCGGGTTCGCTACGCCGCTGTTACTTCGCCGGTTGGGCCAACGAGCCGATCTTCGCGTCGATCGAAGCGACCACCGATCTGATCGGCCGCTACGTGGACGCAGGAGCCACCGACTTCTGGAGCTGACAGCGCAGGAAGTATTCCCTCGTTTCGCAGATCGAGTTTCGGGACCGTCACCGGTCCTGCTTCGGTCAGCCCTTGCGTCGCTTGCTCAGAATCGAGCGGATCACCAACAGGGCGACGATTGCGACGATCTGGCCGGTGAAGATCACCCTGCTCACATCGACCGCGGGCACCCAGGCGACATCATCGCCCTTGATCCTGTAGGCGCCTATCGGGCGGGCCGCGATGCCCATGCCGCCGCCTCGTCCCGCCGGTGCGCTCTCCGAGCCGTCACCTTCGCCGCCACCCATGCCTCCTCGCACTGCGGCAGCAGGGATGAAGGTCACCCCGTTCGACTGGTATGGCTCGCCATATACCTTTTTCACGGTCACCAGGTCTCTGGCTTCGGACAACATCTCTTCCAACTGAGTCACGTTGGGCTCCTTTCACTTCCGCCTCTGCCCGTACGAGGATCGGTTCTCGCAGTACGTCGCGGCTAGAGGCGTATTGCCCTTTGACCCGAAGATCGCTTCGGTACTCATCGGAGTTGGCGCACGGGCGCCCACGGGTGATTCCGGACCATTCGGTCGGCTCGCTAGTTTCGTGGGGTGTCCGAGCCGATTCAGGGGAAGATCACTTTCAAAGGCGGGACCCTCGTGTCGGCGAACGGCCAGAAGAGGGTGGACTTGATGGTCGAAGGCGATCGCGTGGCCGCGGTCGGCGACCTCGAAGTCTCCGGGGAGGTGGTCGACGTCTCGGGTCTCTTCCTGTTGCCGGGCATGGTCGACACCCATGTTCATCTCATGGATCCCGGTGCCACCGAGCGCGAGGATTTCCCCACCGGTACCCGGGCGGCCGCCGCCCGAGGGGTCACCACCATCGTGGAGCACACCCATGCCCGTCCCGTGCAAACCGTCGAGGATCTCAAAGAGAAGCGCTCCTACCTCGTGGGGCGCTCCAACGTCGACTTCGGATTGGCTTCCCATGTCTGGCCCGAGAGCATCGGGCACATCGCCGGGTTGAGCGAGGCCGGGATCTCGTTCTTCAAGATCTTCACCTGCGACACACATGGGGTTCCCGGTCTCGATCCTGCACTCATGAACGAGGCCTTGATAGGTGTGGCCGCGTCCGGCTCGCGGGCATTGGTGCATAACGAGGACCAGAGCATCACTGCCGGCGCGGAGCGCCGGCTCCGTTCCGAGGGCCGCATCGATCCGGCGCTGGTGTCGGAATGGCGGAGCCGGGAGGCCGAGGTGGTCGCCACAGCTTCCACCGCCGCCAGCGTCTTGACATCCGGGGCCCGGGTCACGTTCGCCCATGTCTCCAACCCACTGGTCCTCGACGTGGTCGATTCGTTTCGACGCGTGGGCGCAACCATTGCGGCCGAGGCCTGCCCTCAGTACTTCACCCTGGAAGAGGCCGAACTGACCGAACAGGGGGCATTGAGGAAGTTCACACCACCGGCTCGGATCCGTCATGACGCCG
>DASUUP010000001.1:0-2025 GCA_036373995.1 Acidimicrobiia bacterium | reverse complement strand
TGGCGACGGCGACCTATGCGGGATCGTCACTGACCGTGACATCGTGGTTCGAGGGCTGGCTGAGGGCATGGATCCAGAGACGGCAGCCATCGACGACGTGTGTAAGCACGACGTCGTCACGGTGGGATCGAGAGATGCCGTGGCGGAGGCGGTGAAACTCATGGAGCAGCACGCGATCAGGCGTCTCCCTGTCGTGGATGGCGGCGAACTGGTGGGCATAGTCTCCATCGGGGATTTGGCCGAGGAGCGTGACCCGAACTCCGCTCTCGGCGAGATCAGCTCGGCTCCGCCAAACAACTGAGGCCAGGGGCCGGGCCGCACCGTTGCCCACGTCGGTCGAGGTGATCGGCGACGTCAGGTCTCATCCCCGAGCATCACCTCCGAGTCTCGATCGATCTCGTTCAACCGGCACCGTGCTGATTCGGCCGAACAGCTTGGCCGAATGGTGCAGGGCGGCGAGCCTCACATGACCTCCTCCGCGAGTGTCTCGGGGTCCACCTGGGCGACTCTCAGTGACTCCACGAGTCCGTTGTCGCGACTGACTGCCCAGCAAGGTGTTCGTTTCGAAACCGACCCATGGGCCGCCCGTCCGGCGTAGACGGTGACTGACCGGTTATTGGGTCGTCTGGGAGTTCCTGAACTGCCCGCTGAGAGGCGACCGGGGGGCCTGTACAGTTGGCTTCCAGCGGACCTGAGATATCCGAACGTCGAGGAGGGAGATCGGTGAGTGGGGACCATCCTCACATGGAGGATTTCGAGGGTCATGTCGATGCCGTGGCCTCGGACCTCGAGTACTTCCGGCGGAAACGGATCGAGCCCCGGGTTCTCCTCTATCTCCGTCGCGGCATCATCCACTGGACCGCGTTGTTCCGGGGCCATGAGCTTGCTGGGCGCCAGCCGATGCCCCAGTCCCAGCCGGATCTGGAGTTGCGCATCCGGGCGTTGGAGGACTCACTCGACGAGCTGATCCTGTCCATCGCCACGGCGGGCACTCCTCTCTCAGGTCATCCCGTCGCCATCGAAGACAACCGGATGGAGCGGGGCGACTACAACCCGGAGTTCAGGCTCGCCGTTCGCACCTATGACGGTGACCTCGAGACCCGCATCGGCATGTTGGAGGGAGCGATCACCGACACGAGGCATCTGGTGGAGGCGTTCACGAGGGCGCTGGTACTCGTTGGAGAGGTGACAGAAGAGGCTCTGGTGGAGAACCGACAACGGCTGAGTGAGCTCGGTCACCGAAACGGCGCCCGTATCGTCGCGCGAGCCTGGGTAGATCCCGACTTCAAGAAGAGACTTCTCGAGACCGGCCGTGAAGCCGTGCGGGAACTGGACATCCCGCCGGGACGTCTGGGAAAGCTGGGAGTGGCCGAAAACACCGACCAGGTCCACAACATTGTCGTGTGCACTCTCTGCTCCTGCTATCCCCACGATCTGCTCGGTAACCCGCCCTGGTGGTACCGGACCGACGAATACAAGACCCGACTCGTGGCCGACCCGAGAGAGATGATCCGGGACATGTTCGGGCTGGAGATCGACCCGGGCCGCAAAGTAGTGGTCCACGATTCGACCTCCGACGTGCGCTGGATGGTGCTGCCCCGACGCCCCGAGGGAACAGAAGGCATGTCCGAGGAGGAACTGGCCGATTTGGTCACAGCGGAGAGCCTGGTGGGAAGCACCGAGATAGCACCACCCCGATGAGCGGCCAACGATTCGTAGTGGGCGGCCGGGTGCGGGTCCGGTCACACGTCGAGGGTGGCAACCCCCGTACCCCCGATTACGCCAAAGGCCGCGCCGGGACAGTCACGGCCCTTCACGGGGTCATCGACAACCCCTTCGACCATCATCATCCGTATCCGCCCCTCTACACAATCGTCTTCCACGTCGCAGATCTGTCGGGCAGGAACACTCCCGACCTGGTCACAGCCGACCTCCACGAGGAGTGGCTCGAACAGGCGTAGCCGCGATCCCGCCCCACTTGTAGGCTCACCGGATGACACTCGCTGAAGAGCTTGCCGCTCGCCA